>JBJEHP010000303.1:0-22504 GCA_051876145.1 Coriobacteriales bacterium
ATCGCCGGTTCCAAGGCGCACGCGAAGATGCTCGCCAAGCAGGGCATCATCTCCGAGAAAGACGCCGAAGACATCAGGTCCGGCCTCGACGACATCGCGCGCCAGATCGAAGACGGCACCTTCGACTTCGAGATAGAAGACGAGGACATCCACATGTCCATCGAGCGCAACCTCACCGAGGCCATCGGGGCCGCCGGCGGGCGCCTGCACACGGGCAGGAGCCGCAACGACCAGGTTGCCACGGACACGCGCCTTCATTCCAAGAAGCTCGCGCGCGGGCTCATGCATCAGCTGCTCGACATCCGCGGCGCGCTGCTCGAGGTCGCGACGCGGGAGTTCGGCGTCGTCATGCCCGGCTACACGCACATGCAAAAGGCGCAACCCGTGCTGTTCAGCCATCACATGCTCGCGTACTACTGGATGTTCACGCGCGACTTCGTGCGCGTGCGTGCCGCATACGATGCTGCCGACGTGCTGCCGCTGGGCTCCGCGGCGCTGGCCGGCACGACGTACCCGCTCGACCGCGACTTCGTCGCCGACGAGCTCGGCTTTTCCGAGGTGAGCAAGAACAGCATGGACGCGGTGAGCGACCGCGACTTCCTGCTCGACCTCACGTACGCGTGCTCGGTCGCGATGATGCACCTGTCGCGCATGTGCGAGGAGTTCATCTACTGGAGCAGCAACGAGTTCCAGTTCATCAGGTTGTCCGATGCGTACTCGACAGGCTCGAGCATCATGCCGCAGAAGAAGAACCCCGACTTCGCCGAGCTCATCCGCGGCAAGGTCGGGCGCATCTACGGCGACCTCATGGGGCTTCTGACCACGCTCAAGGGGCTGCCGCTCGCCTACAACAAGGACATGCAGGAAGACAAGGAGGGCGTGTTCGACGCGGTCGACACGCTGAGCGATTCCCTCGTCGTCATGACCGGCATGATCCGCACGATGACCGTCAACGCAGATGCCATGCGCAAGGGTGCTCACGGCGGCTTCATGGCGGCGACGGACCTCGCGGACTACCTGGTCGGCAAGGGCATGCCGTTCCGCGACGCGCACGCGGTGGTCGGCAAGCTCGTGCTCGAGTGCGAGAAGCGGGGCAAGACCCTGCAGGAGCTCTCGGTCGACGAGCTCAAGCAGGCAGATCCGCTGTTCGACGCCGGCGCGCTGGATGCGGTGGACATCGACAAGATCGTCGCGCGCCGCATCACGGCGGGCGGCACGGGGCACGATGCCGTCAAGGTCCAGCTCGACCAGGCGCGCGAGCGTCTTGCCGCCGACACGGCGCGCATGTAGCACACGTGCCCGCAGAGCTTTTTTCGATAACAACGTGGTAGAGGATTTATGAGAAAACCAGAACTGCTCGCACCTGCGGGCAACCGCGCCTCCCTCGAGGCCGCGCTCGGCGCAGGGGCCGATGCCGTCTTTCTTGGGGCAGGCGCCTTCAACGCCCGTCGCAACGCCGACAACTTCACGCTCGACGACCTCAGGCAGTCGTGCGACGACGCGCACCTGCGCGGCCGCAAGGTCTACCTCACGGCGAACACGCTCGTGTTCCCCGGCGAGATGGACGAGGCGCTCCATACCGTCGCGACGGCGGCCGAGGCGGGCGTCGACGCGGCAATCATCCAGGACATCGGGCTGATGTCGGTGCTGCGCCGCGAGCTGCCCGAGCTCGAGCTGCACACGTCCACGCAGATGAACATCCGCGGGCCGCGGGGCATCGAGTTCGCCCGCAAGCTGGGCGCCACGCGTGTTACGCTCGCCCGCGAGCTGAGCATCGCGCAGATCAAGGAGCTGAGCGGCCTCGGCATGGACCTCGAGTGCTTCGTGCACGGTGCGCTGTGCATCTGCCAATCGGGGCAGTGCCTGTTCTCGTCGCTCGTCGGCGGGCGCAGCGCCAACCGCGGTCTGTGCGCGCAGCCGTGCCGCCTGCCGTATTCCCTCGTGGACAAAGATGGCAAGAAGCTCGCCGATGTGGGCCAGTACCTGCTGAGCCCGCGCGACCTGTGCGGCATCGAGGTCCTTCCGCAGCTCATCGACGCGGGCGTCGCCTCCCTCAAGATCGAGGGCAGGATGAAGTCGCCCGAGTACGTCTCGACCGTCACGGGCGCGTACCGCGAGGCGCTCGACCGCGCGTGGGAGGATACAGCGTCGTATCGGGCAACCGAGCACGAGAAGCGCGAGCTTGCAGAGGCGTTCAGCAGGGGCTTTACCACGGCGTTTCTCACCGGCGAGCGCGGCAATGCCATGATGGGCTACAAGCGCCCCAACAACCGCGGCGTCGCGGTCGGACGCGTCGCCGGCTTTGGCAACGGCTTGGTCCGCGTCAACGCGACCGAGGAGCTGCACGTGGGCGACCTGCTCGAGGTCTGGACGACGAAGGGGCGCGTCACGTACACGGTCGACACATCCGATTCCCTTGCGCCCGGCAAGGCCAAGCTCGCGATCCGCGGCGCAGTCTCTCCGGGGGACCGCATCTTCCGCGTGCGCTCCGCGCGCCTTGCGGCAGATGCCGATGCGCGCACAGAGCAGGGACTTGCCATCCCCGTCGCCTTGGACGTCAGGGTGGTCGTGGGCGAGCCGCTTTGGATCTCGGTTTCCGACGAGGCGGGGCATTCCGCCTCGGTCGAGGGCGCCGTCGTGGAGCCCGCGCGCACCAAGGCAGTGACGAGGCAAGACGTCATCGAGCATGTCGGCCGTCTGGGCAATACCCCGTTCACCTGCGCTTCCTGGAACGTCGAGGTCTCCGAGGGCGCTGGCGTGGGCTTCTCGCAGCTGCACAAGCTCAGGAAGGCAGCTCTCGATGCGTTCGTGTCCGAGGTGCTGGCAAGCGTCGAGCTCGGCAACGGCAACGCGCCGGAGCCGCTTCTCGATTTCCGCGGCGTGGTCGACATGTCGCAGATGGCGCCGTTTGCCACCGACATCGACTTCAGCCAGACCGATATCGCCTGCACGCTCGAGGAGTTCGCGCCCGGCAAGGCGATCGGTCCCAAGCTCTACGCAACCAACATCGAGGCGCTGCAGACCTGGGCGGCGCTCGGCGCGACCTTCGCGTGGATGAGCCCCGAGCTGACGCTGCACCAGCTTAAGCTGCTCGCCGATGACAGCCCGCTGCCGCTGGGCGTCGTCGTCCACGGCAACCAGGAGCTCATGGTGAGCGACCACTGCTTCCTCATGGCCGAAGGAGAATGCGACCGCAAGTGTGCCGTCTGCAGGCGCCGCACGGGGGCGCGGCGCTACCTTGCCGACCGCAAGGGTTACCAGTTCCCCGTGACCACCGACGTTGAGGGCAGGGGGCATATCTACAATGCCGTGCCGCTCGACACGGTGCACGCTATCGGCGACCTGGTCAATGCGGGCGTGCGCGGCTTTGCGGTGGATTCCACCCTCGCGGATGCCCCGCAAGTCGAAGAGGAGCTCGGGCGCGTGAGGCGCGCGTTGCGCGGCAAAGACGTCGCCAAGGAGGAGAATACGACGACGGGGCACCTGTTCCGTCAGGTCAAGTAGTGAGCGACGGGCAGCGGGATGCTGCGGCTCTCGTGATACCATGTCTGAAAACTGATCAGGCGACAGCAAACGAAAGGTTGAGATACGTGCTTTCAAGCGAAGAACAACTCCACATCATTCAGTCTGGCGTGATGAACCTCATCCCGCTCGAGGATATGAAGAAGAAGCTCGAGAGGAACGAGCCGCTCAACATCAAGCTCGGCGTCGACCCGACGAGCCCCGACCTGCACATCGGGCATGCGGTCCCGCTGCGCAAGCTGCGCCAGTTCCAGGACCTCGGCCACAATGTGACGCTCATCATCGGCGACGGCACGGCGCTCATCGGCGACCCGTCGGGCCGCGACACGACGCGCCCGCAGCTCACGCGCGAGAAGATCGAGGAAAACGCGCGTACCTACATGGACCAGGCTATGAAGATTCTCGACCCCGAGAAGACGACTGTCCGCCACAACAGCGAGTGGATCTTCGACCTCGACATGGCGGGGCTGCTCGGCCTGCTGTCAAACTTCACCGTCGCGCGCATCCTCGAGCGCGACGACTTCTCCAAGCGCTACCACAATCAGCTCCCGATCGCGTTGCACGAGTTCATCTACCCGGTCATGCAGGCATATGATTCCGTCATGATCGAGGCAGACGTCGAGCTCGGCGGCAACGACCAGATCTTCAACCTGCTCGCCGGCCGCGAGCTCATGGAGAAGAAGGGCATGGAGCCCCAGGTCTGCCTGACGCTCCCGCTGCTCGAGGGCACCGACGGTGTCAAGAAGATGTCCAAGTCCTACGGCAACTACATCGGCCTCACCGACGAGCCTGCCCAGCAGTTCGGCAAGGTCATGAGCATTCCCGACGAGCTCATGCCCAAGTACTTCCGCCTGGGCACCCAGCTCCCCGTTTCCGAAGTCGACCAGATCGAGGCCGACTACAAGGCGGGCAAGCTCGACCCCAACCAGCTCAAGCGCCGCCTGGGGCGCGAGATCGTCGCCGCGTACTACGACGAGCAGGCAGCGCAGGAGGCAGAGGCCGCGTTCGACCGCCAGTTCAAGGAGCACCAGGTGCCCGAGGACATCGAGACCTTCGAGGTCGAGCTCGTCGAAGACGCCGAAAACGGTGGCGTGTACCTGCCTAAGTTGCTCGCCGACGTCAAGCTCGCGTCCTCCAACGGCGAGGGGCGCCGGCTCATCGACGGGGGCGGGGTCAAGGTCGACGGAGAGGCCGTTCCCGCCAAGACGTACCACGTGCCGGCGGACAAGCTGCGCGGGGCCGTTCTCCAGGTGGGCAAGCGCAAGTTCGCACGGATTGTGTAAGAGGAAAGAAACTAGATTCGAAACATGGGCTGCAGACACTGCAGCCCATGTTATTTGAGGAGGCATGCGCGTCGTCATGAACCCGTTGTTCGGCAATCCCTTCAAGCGCTACCGCATCGAGAAGAAGGTCAAGCAACTGCAGGCAGACGAGCAGTGGCAGGAGCTCGCCGATTTCGTGATGGGGCTTCCCGAGCGCCAGCGCGACAACTACCTGCTGGTGGACGTCGCCGATGCGTACAACCACCTTGGCCGCTACCGCGAGTCCTACGACCTCATCCGCACGATACGCGGCGGTTTGTCGGACTGGATGTGGCTCTATTGCGTGGGGGTCTCCCATTACTATCTGGCCGAGCAGGCAAAAGGCAACCCCAAGAAGGAGCGTCGCCTGAGGCAGCGCGCCAAGGAGATGTTCGAGCAGTCGATGCTGCATCGCGCCGACGAGGCCTATGCCGCGAAGTGCCAGGATTATCTCCGGCGCATTGATAATCTGCAATCCGAGTAGTATCTTTTTCAAAGGAGAAGTGAGTCTGGCGTGAACAGGTCCACTTCTTTTTTGTGGGCCTGATAGGCCCGCTGTTCATATGTCCGGTCGGCACTTGTCATGGATGAGAAGCGGGGGAGACGTGGAAATCCAGCAATTGCGCTACCTGGTCGCGGCGGCAGATGCCTCGAGCTATGCCCAGGCGGCCAAGACATGCTTCACGAGCAGGCAAAACGTTGCCCATGCCGTCAAATCGATCGAAGGCGAGCTCGGCATCAACATCTTCGAGCGTCAGGGTAATGCGATGGTCCCCACGCCGGAAGGGCTGCAGGCCATTCACAAGGCAAAGCAGGTCCTGTTCAAGATCGACGAGATGGAATCCATGTTCACGAGCATCGAAGACGCCGATGCCCCGTTGAACGTCGATATGGGAGTTAATTTTCTCGCCGGGATTCCGTCAAAGGTCGATCAATACTTCGCTATCCGCGGAAGCTCGCTGCATTTTTCCGAGCATGCCCCCGAGCAGTGCTACCAGCATGTCCTTTCTGGCGATGCCGACGTGGCGTTTGTCATGTGCATGCAGCGGACCTACGCCGGTGTTAAGGTCGTCGACCTGTACCGGTCGCGCGCGTATGCGCTGGTGGGTCCCCGGTGCAACCTTCCTTCGGCAGGCATCACCGTCGACGATTTGAAAGACGAACACCTGTTATTGATGTCCCCCCCCCCTTTCAATACAAGCCTTTGTTCGCGCGGCTTGAGGCGCTCGGCTGCACCGACGCGAGCGTGAGCATCATCCCCAGCTCGAGCACGATGCTCCACATGGTGAAGCGCGGCGATTCGATTGGGATCGTCTCGGAGCGTTTCAATCTGCAACCGCCCCGGGGCACGGTCGCCATACCCTTCCTCGATTCGCGGCTCGACTGGCGCTTCGCGGCGCTCTACGACCCCGAGTCCAAGCGAGCGGACCTCGTCAAGCGGCTCGTCCTCGACGTCAAAGAGCAGTTCGCCAATATGGAG
This sequence comes from Coriobacteriales bacterium, assembly GCA_051876145.1. Classification (GTDB taxonomy): domain Bacteria; phylum Actinomycetota; class Coriobacteriia; order Coriobacteriales; family QAMH01; genus CACZQA01. The sequence continues at coordinate 6,304 of JBJEHP010000303.1, forward strand.
TAAGCTGCTTGCCCGGCTGTCCAGAGTATCAATCCAACGCGGTGTCAAATTTCATTTGCGCGCTCGCAAAAACCGGAGCTCTTCTCCGTGCGGCGCCTGCTTGGTAAAACAATAGTGCAACAAGCGTTCAAGACCTGTGTGCTGTGGGAAAGCGGGGGATGCCGATGTCTGGATCTGGGGTTAACCGCAGAAAGAAGCACATGCGTCAGGCAATCGAGCTCAAGCGCGAGGCTTCCAAGGATTTCACGCTCATGCTCATCCTTGCCTGTGTGTTCTTTGCCGCAATCGCAGCCTACTCGTTTGCGGTCAGGTTCGGCGTAATCGAGGACCAGCCAATGGCACAAGGCGTCGCGCTCATTGCGGCGATCATCATCGGCGGAGTGTCTCTGCGGCATTCGAAGAAGCGTCGCAAGTTCCTCGATTTCATTGACGAGTACGGCATCACGAAAGAAGAGGTCTCTCAGCAGATGAAAGCCTGCTGATTCGCAGGACCGCTCAATTCAAAAACACTTCTGGTGCGCTGCAGCCAGGGTGTACATAGTGTCTGGAGTGTCAAGCCACATCGACGGGGCTCGGGTGTCCCGTGGTGTGGCTTGATGCTATTTGCGCAGGTCAAGGTAACAATTTGCCGACAAATCTCATTTGACGCGGCGCAGATTTCACGCCTCTTCTCGCCCGATTATCTCCACTCCACAATAAAACGCGAGCAAGGGGTGCCGTGCCCCGCCGATCGTTGGCGCGTGCGGTATCTCGATGTGAAGAAGAGGTAAGAGTTGAAGGGAGAGAAGATGACTGAATGGAAAAGGCAAGTCGGAGATGAGACTATCTTCAGGACCTGCGCTTGGTCTCCTCCGGGGTGCCATCCGGTTGGATGCGGTCTCCAGGTCCACGTCAAAGACGGCAAGGTGACCAAGGTCGAAGGCGATCCCGAGCATCCTATTACCAGAGGCTCGCTGTGCCCGCGCTGCCTGGCCCTCAAAGAGTACATCTACAACCCGGATCGTATTATTCACCCCATGAAGCGCGCTCGCGAAGACCGCGGCAAGGACAAGTGGGTGGAGTGCTCCTGGGACGAGGCGACGGACATCATCGCCGACCATGCCAAGGAGATTACCGAGAAGTACGGCGCCGAGACCATCTGCGTCTTCGGCGGCACCGGCCGTGAGGCCAACAACTGGTACCCGCAGTGGGCAAACCTCGTCTTCGGCACGCCCAACTCCGTGTACGCGCAGGCTGGCTGGTCGTGCTACGGCCCGCGTATGACCGCAACCGCGTTCATGATCGGCGGCGGCTATCCCGAGATCGACTACGCGCAGAAGTTCCATGATCGCTACGACAACCCGAACTTCGTTCCGCCCGAGGTCGTCGTCCTGTGGGGCAAAGAGCCGCTGCGCTCCAACCCCGACGGCCTGTACGGCCACGCCATCATCGAGATGATGCGCCAGTTCGGCACGAAGATCATCTGCATCGACCCGCGTATCACCTGGCTCGGTACGCGTGCAGAAGAAGTCATCCAGCTGCGTCCCGGCACCGATACCGCCATGGCAATGGCCTGGCTGTACGTCCTCACCACCGAAGACCTCGTCGACCACGAGTTCATCGAGAAGTGGACGTTTGGCTATGAGGACCTGTGCGAGCGCGTCAAGGAAATGCCTCCTTCCCGTGCAGCAGAGATCTGCGGCGTTCCCGAAGAGCAGATCTGGCGTGCAGCTCGCCTGTACGGCAATGCAAAGCCGAGCTCGCTTGCTTGGGGCCTTGCCGTCGACGAGAACACGAACGGCCCGCAGCTCGGCATGTGCCTGATCGCCCTGATGACCATCACCGGCTTCATCGACGCACCTGGCGGAACCACGCTTGGCATGGGCGATGACCAGGGCAACGTCGTTCGCGATGGTGGCGCAATCGACGCAGCCGACAAGGTCGACGACGCGACCGACTCCACGCTGATGCTCGCCCTGAAGCATGGCATCATGACGCAGGAGACCTGGGACAAGAAGCGCATCGGCGTCGACAAGTACCCGTGCGTCGGCCAGGTCCTGTGGACCGTCCAGCCCGACGAGTTCCTGAAGGCACTCGAGACCGAGAAGCCCTACAAGATCCACATGGCGCAGTTCGTCTCGTCCAACCCGATCGGCACCGCAATCGCCGCAGAGCCGCAGCGTTGGTGGAAGGCGCTCAAGGAGCTCGACTTCAACTTCGCCTGCGACCTGTTCATGAACCCGACGATCATGGCCTGCTGCGACGTGTTCCTGCCCGTCGCCTCCACGATCGAGCATGACGGCCAGGTCGTCACCCACTACGGCCTCAACTCCTCGTTCTACGGCGCAGAGAACAAGTGCGTCCAGGTCGGCGAGTGCAAGTCCGACGTCGAGATCATGATGATGGTCGGCAAGAAGATGTATCCGGAGTTCTGGAACCGCTTCGAGACCGAGGAAGATTACAACAACTTCCACGTCTTCCGCAGCTGGCTGCCGTGGCAGGAACTCCGCGACAACGTCGTCACCATGTCCGAGGAGCCCTACTACAAGTACAAGCTCGGCAAGCTCCGCCCCGACGGGCAGCCCGGCTTCCCGACCTTCACCGGCCGCGTCGAGCTCTCCTCCTTCTCGTACGGCGCATTTGGCGAAGACGCCCTGCCGTACTTCGAAGAGCCGGCATTCGGCCCCGCGACTACGCCGAAGCTGATGGAGACCTTCCCGTTCATCCTCACCTCTGGCGCACGCCGCCAGGAGTTCTTCCACTCCGAGCACAAGCAGGTCAAGTCCCTGCGCCAGATCAGCCCGTTCCCCGAGATCGACATCAACCCCGAAGATGCGAAGGCCAAGGGCATCGAGGAAGGCGACTGGGTCGAGATCACGTCTCCGTATGGCCATATCCGCCAGAAGGCAAAGGTCACCCCGACCATCAAGCCAGGCGTCGTCCACTGCATGCACGGTTTCTGGTACCCCGAAGAGGACGGCGAAGAGCCCAACCTGTTCGGCAACTGGAAGTCCAACGTCAACATGCTCATGCCGAACAGCGTGAACGCCAAGGTCGGCTTCGGCAACACCTTCAAGGTCATGATCTGCGACATCAAGAAGGTCGACAGCGAGGGTGGCCCGAACGAGCCCGACGACATCTTCGTCGAGAAGAGCCGCCTCGAAGAGTTCAGCGTCAACGAGGCATGGCGCCCGGTCGACGCTCCGTACGACGAGTACAAGGCAAACAACTAAGTAGAAAGGGAGGTTCTCACATGTCACAGAATGCGCTCTACATCGACTACGAATTCTGCTCTGGATGCCACAGCTGCGAGATTGCTTGCCGCAACGAGCTCGAGCTTCCCGTTGAAGATTTCGGTATGAAGCTGTTGGAAGACAAGCCGCGTCAGCACGCAGACGGTTCCTGGCACTGGGATTACATCGCGGTCCCGGGCGAACTGTGCGACCTGTGCGCAAGCCGCGTCGAGGCGGGACTCCTTCCCTCCTGCGTCCAGTGCTGCCAGGCCAAGTGCCTCGAGTTCGGCACGATCGAGGAATGCGCGGCAAAGCTCGCCGCGAAGGGCAACAAGGCCGCTATCTTCGTTCCGTAAAGACTAGCAACCGAGTTCCCATCTGGGTTTAGTCACTGAAGAGGCGTGTGATATGGAGCTAACACTGTGTCACACGCCTCTCGACTGCTAAAGGAGAGGTCTCATGGCAGGTAGCTGTGGTGCATTCTGCTCCTTCTGCGGAAAGTGCGGACGACGTTTCACCAAGGTGTTTGACGTAGGCAGCATTCCCAAGGTCGCGCCGCCGGGTACGGATGCAGGGGTGTTTCGCAGGATGGACGAAAAACCCGAAGACGGGCACTCAATAAAGTCAGATAAGCAGGCTGATTCCCCACAGGATCAGCCTCAGAGGAGGGGACATGAGTGAGGAAAAATCCTTAGATTTCGGTCCCGGCTCGAAATTCACCGTTTCGAGCTATGTTGACCACATCGGTCTCACGAAGTTTTCTTGGGGCATTTTCGCAATTCTCGGCTTTTGCAATATCTTCGAGGGATACGACTACATGATCGTGTCCTACACGGTACCTTCGATGCAGGCAGCATGGGGCCTGACGTCTGTTGTCACGGGCTCCCTGTCGTCTTGGTCGCTGATCGGCCTCGTCTTAGGCGGTATCGTGGCGGGTCCTATCGCTGATGCGTTCGGGCGCAAGAAGGCACTCGCCATCATGACGCTCATCTACGGCATCTTGAACCTGCCGCTGTACTTCTCCGAGAACTGGATGTTCTTCGCGTTCTTCCGCGTCGCCGCAGGCACGGGCCTCGGCGCCACGATCCCGATGGTTACCACGAGCTTCTCCGAGTGGATGCCGTCCAAGAACCGCTCGTTCTTCATCAGCTTCGGCATGGCGTTCATGATCTGCGGCTGGGTTATCTCCGGCCTCATCGGCGGCGCCATCAGCGATGCCGCAGTCGCGAAGGAAATCAACGCGGCTATGGTCAACGGCGGCCATGATGCATGGCAGGCGGCACGCGACGCCGCAGTTGCGAGCGCAGGCGTAAGCTTGCCGTTCATCGGCGCAGGCGTCGACTTCGACCACTGGCGCATCGGCTATTTCATCGGCGCGCTGCCGATCATCTGGTCGTTCGTCCTGTACTTCGTCATGCCCGAGACGCCGCACTGGTATGCGAGCAAGGGTCGCTTCGACGACGTGAGCAGGGCCTTGGGCAAGCTTGAGAAGTCCAAGTACGGCAACACCAACACGACGTCCCAGTTCACGGCTGACCAGTTCCTGGTTCCCGCGAAGCCCGAGAAGGTCGGCCCCGGCGCGCTGTTCTCCAAGAAGTACATCAAGGGTACGCTCGCCATCTGGATCGGCTACTTCTGCGGCACCATGATCGTCATGGGCATGAATGCATGGCTACCCAAGATGATGGTCACGGCCGGCTATACCTACGGCCTCGCGACGCTCAACAACGGCGCTGCCATCATCACCGACGTCCTCGCCGGTATCGGCGCCGAGAAGTTCGGCCGCAAGAAGAACATCGTCGGTGGCTTCGTCATCACGATCGTCATGATCATCCTGACGACCGTCGTCTTCTACATCGCCGTCACGACCGGTGGTGTCCCGTATGCGCTCATCGCACTCGTCATGGTTCTCTTCGGCTTCGGCATCAACTACGGCCAGACTGGTCTGCAGCCGCTCATGCCTGAGGTCTACCCCGTGCAGATCCGCGCGACAGGCGTCTCCTGGTGCCAGGCGTTCGGCCGCTTCGGCGGCGCGCTCGGCCCGCTGGCCCTCGGTGCGATCATGGATGCTTGCGTTGCCGCTCAGGTAAGCACGGCGATGTCGATGTCCATCACGTTCATGTTCATGATCATCCCGGCGGTCATCCCGATCATCTCCACGTCGATCCTCATCAAGGGCGACTTCAAGGGTGCTATCGACGAGCTGTCCGAGACGAACGAGTAGTAGCTCGCGTATATCCCGCAAGCTTTTTCGGGGCCCGGCTTTCCGCGAAGGGAGGCCGGGTCTCCGGCTGCTCTGAGGAGCCCTTTGGCTGCGTACGGCAAACTGCAACGCGCAAATTCGCACGACTCGCCCGAGGATAATGCGGTATACTTCTTCAGCGCGTCGGGGAGTGGCGCAGCCTGGTAGCGCGCCTGCTTTGGGAGCAGGATGTCGCAGGTTCGAATCCTGTCTCCCCGACCATGCTCGTAGACGATACGTGCGCATGAAAATTGCATATACTATTTCCTACTATCTTAATGGGCTTTGAGGTATTATAGGCCCAGCATTGCGGCGGTAGTTCAATTGGTAGAGCCCCAGCCTTCCAAGCTGGTTGTTGCGGGTTCGAGTCCCGTCCGCCGCTCCAGGAAACTGTAGAGGAGAGGTGCCCTGGCGCCTCTCTTCTTGTATCGTCTGAAAGGCTCTTCTCATGAAGCGTATCGCCAGCATCCAAGACATCTCCTGCGTGGGCAAATGCTCGCTCACCGTCGCCCTGCCCATCATCTCCGCGATGGGCGTCGAATGCGGTATCGTCCCCACGGCCGTGCTCTCGGTGCACACGGCTTTCGACAGCTTCACCTTCGACGATCTTACCGATCAGATCGAGCCCATCAGCAAGAGCTGGAAGGACAATGGCGTCACGCTCGACGCCATCTACACGGGCTACCTCGGCTCGTTCGAGCAGCTCGAGCTCGTGAGCCGCTTCTTCGACGAGCATGCCGGGGACGACACGCTCGTGTTCGTCGATCCGGCAATGGCCGACAACGGGGTTCTCTACAAGGGCTTCACCCCAGAGTTCGCGCGCGCCATGGGCAGCGTCGTGTGCTCGAAGGCAGACATCATCGACCCGAACATCACCGAGGCGTCCTTCATGCTCGGCAAGGAATACAAAGAGGCGGGGGAGTACGACGAGGCCTACATCAAGGACCTCCTGCAGGGCCTTGTCGGGCTCGGCGCCAAGAAGGCCGTGCTCACCGGCGTGAGCCTCGAGCCGGGCACCTGCGGCGTGTACGGCTACGATGCCGAGTCGGACTCGTACTTCAGCTACTTCAACGAGCTCGTCGACGCGAAGTTCCACGGTACCGGAGACGTGTTCAGCTCGACGGCGGTTGGCGCGCTCATGAACGGCAAGCCGCTCGACGAGGCGCTGGCCATCGCGGCCGATTACACGGTCGCCTGCATCAAAGAGACCGTGTCTCATCCCGACCACAACTGGTACGGCGTCGATTTCGAGACGGAGATCCCGTACCTGCTCAAGCGTCTCGACGCCTAGCATATGGTTCACGGCCCTCGATGCGGTTTTGCCTTGACCGCATCGAGGGCTTTTCTCTTTCCTCGACGCTTCTCCACTCCGATATACTGTTATAGTTAGAACAAGAAATTTGTGACAACTCATATAGGACAGTTACGACGTAACGGGGGAATGATGAGCACAATCCCGAACATCACCGTCACTGGATGGTCCAATTCCGGAAAGACCACCTTCGTCACGCGGGTGGTCAAGATTCTCGCGGATTCCGGCATCAAGGTCGCCGTCATCAAGCATCATGGCCATGCGCCTGGCGGAGTCGACCAAGAGGGCAAGGACTCCTGGAAGTACGAGCAGGCGGGTGCCAACCCCGTCATTCTGTCCTCCTCTGCCCAGTACGCGATCTTCGTGAGCACACCCGACCACGAGCCTACGCGCGAGGAGCTCATGGAGCAGCTCCCCGCTTCCACCGAGCTCGTCGTCATCGAGGGTTTCCGCAGCGAGGCGGAAGGGGCGGTCGAGGTCAGCCGCAAGGCGACGGGCAAGGGCCCCAAGCTCTCCCCCGAAGAGCGCATTGCCCTCATCTCCGACAACGAGGAGCTGCGCGCCGAGGTCGCAGCCCAGGGCAAGCCGGTGTTCGGCCTGGAAGACTTCGCAGACGTCGCGCGCTTCTTCTGCAGCTACGCGGGCATCGACCCGGCGCGCGTACGGGGCTAGTCGCGTAAGCGGTGCCTCCGGCATTTCCACGTGGGGTTTCGAGTACCTGGCAATAATTTGTGCCAAACACTAATCGTTGCTGCGAATAATTACCGGAACGTATATTATTCAGGTACCCGAAATACTCAGCGAAACCCTGGCCCGCGCTTTCGCGGTAGTGGGGAGGCATACATGGAAGACAAGTTTGGGCGCAAGATCGACTACTTGCGCATCTCGCTCACCGACCGCTGCAATTTGCGGTGCATCTACTGCATGCCCGAAAAGGGGGTGCCATGGCAGCCACACGACCAGATTCTGCGCATCGAGGAAATCGCGCGCTTCGTGCGCCTGGCTGCCCAGCAGGGCGTACGCAAAGTGCGTCTGACGGGCGGCGAGCCGCTCGTGCGCAAGGGCGTCGTCGACCTGGTCCGTGACATTGCGGCAACTCCCGGAATCGAGGACGTCTCGCTCACGACGAACGGCATCCTGCTGCCCGAGATGGCGCAGGACCTCAAGGATGCGGGCCTGTCGCGCGTCAATATCTCGCTCGACACGCTCGATCCCGTGCAGTTCACCTACATCACGCGCCGCGGCTCGATCGAAGACGTGTTCAAGGCCATCGACGCGGCTCTCGAAGTCGGCTTCGACCCGGTCAAGATCAACGCGGTCGCGGTGAGAAGCCTCGACCAGGACTTCCTCGGGTTCGCCAAGCTCTCGCTCGACCGCCCGCTGCATGTGCGCTTCATCGAGTACATGCCCGTGGGCGAGAGCAGCGGCGGCACGGGAGCAGGCTGGACCGAGCAGGACAGCATCTCCTCCGAAGAGCTCAGGAACATCATCGACACGCGTGCGGCGGCAGAGGGGCTCTCTCCACTCATGCCGGTCATCAAAGGCGACGAGCCCGGCGGTGGCGGCCCTGCGGTCTACTACAAGTTCCCGGGGGCGCAAGGCACGGTCGGCTTCATCAGCGCCATGTCTAACCATTTCTGCGCTTCGTGCAACAGGCTGCGCCTCACGTCCGATGGAAAGATTCGTCCCTGCCTGTTCAGCGACAGGGAGATCGACGTCAAACGAGCCCTGCGCGAAGGCGGCGGGGACGATGCGGTCGTCCGTGATATCTTGGAAGCCATCGGCATCAAGCCGGACGAGCATCACGAAGAGCGCGGCACCGTTCGCCGCATGAGCCAGATTGGTGGGTAGAGCACTATGTCCGATAATCTCCCCGGCGGCCTTTCCGCCGGAACCTCCGAGCACCCCGACGCACGTCCCGGCACTCTGAGCCACGTGGACGAGAAGGGCGCCGTACGCATGGTCGACGTGTCCGAGAAAGACGACACGAAGCGCCAGGCAATCGCCGAAGGGTGGATCTTCATGCACCAAGACACCCTCGACATGATCGTCGAGGGTACGGCCGCGAAAGGCGACGTTCTCGCCTGCGCCCGCGTCGCCGGAATCATGGGCTGCAAGCAGACGAGCAGCCTGATCCCCATGTGCCACCCGCTCAACATCACCAAATCCAAGTGCGAGCTCGAGCCCGTCAGGGCGGGCGAGCGCGAGGACGGCCGCGTCGGCATCCACGCCGTCATGACCACTGGGGTCACCGGCAAGACGGGCATCGAGATGGAGGCCCTGACGGGCGTTTCCATCGCGCTGCTCACCGTGTACGACATGTGCAAGGCGGTAGACCGCGGCATGGAAATCTGCGACATTCACCTCCTCCGCAAAGAAGGCGGCAGGACCGGTCTTTGGACAAGGGAGTAGCCATCATGGATATCAGATTCGCAATCGTCACCTGCTCGACCACGCGCAGCATCGAAGAGGACACGGCAGGCGCACGCCTCGAGGAGCTCATCGCCGGGCAGGGCTGGACCAATGTGAGCCGCGTCGTCGTCAAAGACGATGTCGACCAGATCGCAGATGCCATCGTCGCCGCGTGCGACAAGGGCGTCGACGTCGTTTTGACCTGCGGTGGAAGCGGCCTTTCTCTTGCAGACGTGACGCCGGAGGCCACGCGCAAAGTGTGCGAGCGCGAGGTGCCCGGCATTGCCGAGGCCATGCGCGCCTATTCCATGTCGAAGACCCGTCGTGCTATGCTCAGCAGGGCAATTTGCATGCAGCGTGGCAGGACGCTCGTGGTCAACCTCCCGGGCAGCAAGAAGGCTGCGGAAGAGAACTGGGAGGCGGTATATGACCAGTTCGAGCACGTCGTGCACATGATGGCTGGGGAAGGCCATGAGAAAAAAGAAGGAAAGTGAATATCACACCGGCAGGCTCAACATCTCCTGCCCGCCGAGCGTGAAAGACCGCATCGCCGAAGACGCGACGGCGCAGGGGCTCTCCATCAGCCAGTTCATCTTGCAGCTGTACGATAAGAGCACGCAGGCGGGCTCCTCCGAGCATCTCGCACGCATGGGGCTCGACATGGTCGGCCTGAAGAAGCGCCTCGTCGACATCGACACGCATCTGCGCCGCTCGCTCAGCAGAAGCCAGGGCACGGTCGACAGCGCGGTGCTCGATGACCTCGCGCGCCTCAAGGCGCTCGAGGCAGAGCTCGACGAGACCCTGCGAGAGACGGTCGATACCGTCAAACGCCTCAAAGCAGAAGGGAAATAGCGCTGCCGGCCGGCAGCTTCACCTATGGATGTAGCACGCACCTATGGCTCCTACGTGGGGCAGGCGCTCGAGAAGAACCCCGACCGCGCAAACGCGCTGATACGACTCGGCCTGCATGCCGAGTCGTTTCGCACGGGGCGCTTTCCCGACGCGCAGTCACCGAAGGCTCACCAGTACCTGCGTCATATGGCGATGAAGGAAGTTGCGGACGTCTTGGGAAAGCCAGGACAGTTCGCCTGGACCAACATATTCGCGCCCGTCGAGATTCTCCAATGCTTCGATATCAAATGCATCTCCATGGAATGCCTGGCCTCGTACCTGTCGGGCTTCTGGATTGAAGACCGCCTCATCGACGCCTGTGAGACGGCCGGGTTTGCGAGCACCATGTGCTCGTATCACAAGACGTTCCTCGGCGCGTGCGAGGCGGGGCTCGTTCCCAAGCCGCTGTGCGGCATCACCACGTCCACGATCTGCGACTGCAACACGAACACCTTCAGGTACCTGCGCAAACACGACGGTCTCCCGACACGGCTCATCGATATTCCCCATGAGTGGAGCTCCGAGGGCGAGGAGTACGTCGTGGCGCAGCTGTGCGAGATGGTCTCGTGGCTCGAGGGGCTGTCGGGCACGCGCTTCGACGAAGACCAGCTCAGGCAGGTCCTCGTGCGCGAGAACGAGTCAAAGGCGCACTACCTCTCATTTCTTGAGAAGCGCCGGACGCACGCGTATCCCGAGGCGCTCATCATGCGCCTGTTCATGCTGTTCGCAACACACCTGAGCATTGGCAGTGAATGGGCGCTCGAGTTCTTCAGGATGCTCGATGCCGAGATAGACACACAGCCGCTCGACATGAGTAAGCGGCTGTTCTGGGTGCACATCGTGCCGTATGCGCAGCCGACGCTCAACGAGTACCTCAACTACAACGAGAATCTGACGGTAGTCGCCGACGATTTCAATCTCGACTTCGTCGAGCAGCTCGACGTCGACCGGCCGCTTCACGCCCTTGCGCGAAAGATGATCTGCAACATCTACAACGGGGATTTTTCCCGCAAAATCGACGCGGTGTCGCGCTACGTGCAGCACTACGAGTGCGATGGCGTCGTCGAGTTCTGCCACTGGGGCTGCAAGCAATCCTGTGGAGGGGTCCAGCTGCTCAAGCGCCAGATGTCCGAACTGGGCGTGCCCATGCTCGCCCTCGACGGCGATGCCATCGACCGCCGCAGCGGCCAGGAGGGGCAGGTAAAGACGCGTTTCGAGGCGTTCCTCGAGCTGCTGGACGCTACAAGCGAAGGGCAGGCCTGCGCATGATCGGCTATGTCTGCAAGTACACCCCAGTCGAGCTTCTAAGCGCGCTTTCGGCCGATCCGGTGCGGGTCGAACCGCACGTCGCGAGCTTCAACGAGGCAGACGCGTACATGCACCCCAACGTCTGCTCGTATGCCAAGGCCGTTCTCGAGGATATCGATAGCCACGGGTACGAAGGCATCGTGTTCACCACCTGCTGCGATTCGATCCGACGCCTGCACGATACCTGCAAGGTGCTCTATCCCAAAAAGTTCGTGTACCTGCTCGACCTTCCGCGGAAGGTCGACGACGCGAGTGTCATGCTGTTCGCGCACCGCATCGAGGACCTCTTGCAGAAGTACCGGCAGTTCTCGGGGCACGAGTTCAACAGGCCCTGCCTCATCGACCTCCTCGTCTCCCAGCATGCCAAAAAGAAGCGGCAGGAGGGCGCGGGGCGGCGTGCGGCAGATAGGCCGCGCGTCGGGGTCGTGGGCGCGCGCTACAGCGCCGAGATATCCCGCATTCTCAACGACAGCGGCGTCGACGTCTCCTTCGACATCACCTGCCTTGGCACGCAGCGCACGGTCGGCATGTCCTACGAGCGGCTCGAGGCGCTCGACGACCATGCCCTCATCGCATGCTATGCGCGGGCACTACTCGAGCAGATTCCCTGCATGCGCATGGATGACATTGCCGCGCGCGACGCGTTTCTCGAACAGCAGGCAGGGCAGGTCGACGGCATCGTGTACCACACGATGAAATTCTGCGATATCTACTCGTACGAGTACGCGTTCGTCCATTCCCGCTTCGACATCCCCGTCTTGAAGATCGAGACCGACGCGACGACGCAGTCGAGCGGCCAGATTCGCACGCGTGTCGAGGCGTTCGCGGAGACGCTCAAGACGGCGCGGGGCATCGCGAGCGCCGTTTCGCCCGTCAACAGAAAGCCAGGTGAGAAGATGTACGTCCTCGGAATCGATTCCGGCTCGACCTCGACCAACGCGGCAGTCCTCGACGAGTCCCGCAACCTTGTGGCCAGTAAGGTCATCCGGACAGGCGCACGGGCCACGAGTTCTGCAGAACGTGTGGTCCAAGAGGTGCTCGACGAGGCGGGCATCGCGCGCGAGGACGTCGCCCTCATCGTCTCGACGGGGTACGGCCGCGTGTCGGTCAACTTCGCCGACCTCGACGTCACGGAGATCTCCTGTCACGGGAAGGGCGCGTGGTACTTCAATCCCGAAGTGCGAACGATCCTCGACATAGGCGGGCAGGATTCCAAGGCGATCCGCCTCGACGATAACGGCGAGGTCGTGGACTTCGCCATGAACGACAAGTGCGCCGCGGGGACGGGGCGCTTCCTCGAGGCGATGGCGCGAACGCTCGAGGTCGGGATTGAAGAGCTGGGCCCGCTCTCGCAGCGCTCGCAGCATCATGTCGAGATAAGCTCGATGTGCACGGTGTTCGCCGAGTCCGAGGTCATCTCGCTCATCGCCAACGACACGGACAAGGCCGATATCGCCCACGGCGTGCACGAGGCAATCGCCGGCAAGGCGTGCTCGCTTCTGCGTCGTGTCAAACCCGAGCCGGTCTACATGATGACAGGCGGCGTCGCAAAGAACCCGGGCGTCGTCGAGGCGGTCGAGGCAGCTTTGGGGGAGAGCCTCTACATCTGCGACGAGCCAGAGATCGTCGGCGCGGTGGGGGCGGCGCTCATAGGACTCGAGAGCCTCGAGGGAGCGCAGGGGTAATTCCCGTTCGTCAGCGTTTGCATCTTGCGCTAAAATGGCCCGGCGTCAGACAAGCGCGCTCGTAGCTCAGCTGGATAGAGCACCGGACTTCTAATCCGACGGTCGAGGGTTCGAATCCCCCCGGGCGCGCCAAGCAAAACCCCAGGCCAAACGCTCGTTTGGCCTTTTTCCGTATTTGGAGAACGTTGTGGGTGCAGCAAGGTGGTACCAAAAGTGGTACCAAATGGAACGCGTCGGGAACGCGGAAGGGCTGACTCTTACGGATTCATGTCCATCACAGCATCTTCAAATTTTGCCCAAGTCTCCATGCTAAACTCCTTCCCTAATGCAAGAGAGAGGGTTATATGGATTCTCATGATGTAATCGTCGTCAACGGCGGCAGGCCCGTTACGGGCACCGTGCAAATCGGCGGCGCAAAGAACTCCGTGCTTAAGCTCATGGCCGCAAGCGTCATGGCAGTCGGGGAGACTCGAATCGACAATGTCCCCATGATTACCGACGTCGAGATCATGGAAGAAGTCCTCACCACTTTAGGAGCCAAGGTCACCCGCGGCCCGGAGCGCGGGCTTACCAACCAGACCATCTTCATCGACACGAGCAGCATCGACTCGTACGAGACGCCCTATGCGCTCGTCGCAAAGATGCGTGCGTCGATTTCCATTCTCGGTCCGCTCATCACGCGCTTCGGTCGCGCGCACGTCGCGATGCCCGGTGGTTGCCAGATCGGCTCGCGAAAGCTCGACATGCACATCTCGAGCCTCGAGGCTCTCGGCGTCGAGTTCGAGATGGACCACGGCTACATCGAGGCGACTACTCCCAACGGGGTCAGGGGCGCAGAGGTCCTTCTCGATTTCCCCAGCGTCGGAGCGACGGAAAACCTCACGATGGCATCCGTGTGCGCTCAGGGCACGACGACCATCCGCAATGCCGCCTGCGAGCCGGAAATCGTCGACCTGGCGAACTTTCTCAACGCAATGGGAGCCGACGTCCAAGGTGCGGGCACTCCAAACATCATCGTCAACGGCGTCAAAGAGCTGCACCCGGCTCAGCACACGACGGTGGGCGACCGCATCGAGGCGGGCACGTTCCTGGTCGCAGGTGCTTTGAGCGGCGGACCCGTGACGGTCGAGGGGGTATGCCCCGACCATCTCGCGCTCGCACTCAAGAAGCTGCAGCAGATGGGGTGCGACCTCATCAGCACCGACGACTCCATCACCATCGAGCGCAGCTCCGAGCTCCGCGCGGTGGACATCCAGACGCTTCCGCATCCTGGGTTCCCGACGGATCTGCAGGCGCAGTTCATGGTGCTCGCCTCGCTTGCCTCGGGCGATTCGATCATCACCGAAAACGTGTTCGAGAACCGCTTCATGTTCGCCGCCGAGCTCAGGCGCATGGGAGCCGACATCCGCATCGACGGGCACCACGCGCTCATCTCGGGGGTTCCGCGACTTTCTGGTGCCCCGGTCAATTCGACCGACTTGCGCGCCGGCGCCGCGTTGGTCCTGGCGGGGCTCGTGGCAGACGGGCAGACCGTGGTCGACAGCATCTACCACATCGACAGAGGCTACGAGAGCTACGAGGAAAAGCTGCGCGGACTTGGGGCGGACGTCAGGCGCGTCCCCATCGATGCGGTGGGCTAGCCGGCTTTCGTTCGAAAGGCAAGATGCATGTCACCTAGGAGAAAGGGCGGCGGGCTCGATATCAGCGGTGCGGGCAAGAGGTCGGTGAAGCTTCCCGGGGGCAACCCCCGCAATAGGAAGGGCCTCACCATGTCCACGGCAAACACGCGCCGCGGCGGGACGAGCAGGCCCGCGGGCGGGTCAAGACGCCGCGGCGCGTACATTCACCCGTCCAACAACAAGAAATCCCGCATCTCCCGGTCCACGTTGATCAAAATCGTCGTCCTCGTCGTCTGCTCGTTGGCGCTTGCGGCGGCGGTCGGTGTGTTCGTGTACCAGCAAACGGCAAAAAATGCCCTCAAGTCCACGCTGAACGAAGACCAGCTCTCGAGCGTGCTCACCGCAACGGACTCCAAGACGAGCCCGTTTTGGGGCGTGCTCGTCAAGACGGATGCCTCGTCGGCCGAGGCGGGGCGCGGCAAGCTCGAGTCTTTGGCACTCGTCTACGTCAATCCGGACGGCAAGTGCATCACGTTCCTGTGGATTCCTTCCGATACGCGTATCTATCTTGACGGCTATGGGTACCGCAGCATCGCCGAGGCGTTTGACCTGCAAGGCGAGCGCGGTGTCACGGTGGCAACGGAAAAACTCGCGAATGTCGAGGCGAGCCACTACTTCGAGATGAACAACGCGGGACTTGCCCGCTTGGAAGAGGGCCTTTCTCCGCTCGGCATAGACGCGGACGTCGCCGACACCACGACGCTTACGACGGCGATCACGAAGAAGATCTGCGGTTCCAGCAACGAGCAGATAGCCACGGTTGCAAGCACCTTCACGACCTGCGTGAGCACGGATGCAGATACGAGCACCATGTCCTCGGTGTTCTCGGCGATGCAGGGTGTCACCGATGCGGGCATCTACCAATCGCAGGCACCGATGAGCTCGCAGAGTTCGGGAAGCGGCTCGTACTCGACTGTCGAAACGGACTCGTGGAACAGCATGATCACGAGGACGGCGGCGGGGCTTTCCCCCGTGGCAAGCCAGGCGGAGCTTGCGAGCTATGCAAACATCAGGTCGAGCGCGACGGTCGACATCTGGAACGGCGTTGGCGTCACGGGTGTTGCCAACGACTGCAAGAAGGAGCTCGAGCAGCAGGGCTGGAAGATCGGCAGTTCGGGCAACGCGTCGCAGTTTGTCTACGAGGAGACGCTGGTCGTGTACAAGGACAGCGCCCACAAGAGCGCGGCACAGTTGCTCGTCTCGGACCTCGGGCAGGGGCGCGTCGTCAACAGCGCCGCACGCTACAGCTTCTCAGGCGATGTCTTGGTAGTCGTCGGGAAGAATTACAAGCCGTATTAGCCGTCATCGGTTCTCATCTCATTATTTTTCAGGAAACCCGGGAAACGTTCGTTTCCCGGGTTTCCCCAGCTCAGGGCCCCTCCGCGCACTCCCCGCGCCCCGCTGTGGGAAAACTTTCGAAAAAAATCCCCCGTTTTCCTTGACAGGGGGCGCCCATGAGG
>JBJEHP010000304.1:0-1513 GCA_051876145.1 Coriobacteriales bacterium
GATCATGCTGCCGCCGTGCCCGATGATTATGCCCTTCTGGCTGTTGCGCTCGACGTAGATGACGGCCCACACCTTCATGAAGCCCGTCTGGGGGTCGCGGTCGATCTGTTCGACCTGCACGCCCACCGAATGCGGCACCTCGTCGCGCGTGTGGCGCAGGATCTTCTCGCGAATGAACTCAGCGATGAGCACCTCGTCGCTCAAGTCGACGCCCGTACCCTTCGGGAACCACCGCGGGCCGTTGGGGAGCAGGTCATAGACAGCGTCGATGAAGTCGTCGATGCCGACCTTCTGCTTGGACGACAGCGTCACGACGTCGTCCCACGAGCCCATCTGGTCGGCTTTCGCGATCTGCTCGCGGATGACGGCCTTCTTGACGAGGTCGGTCTTGCTGATGACGAGGATCTTCTTGCACTTGAGCTGCTGCACCTGGCGCGCGACCCACTCGTCGCCGCGGCCGATGGGCTTGGAGGCGTCGATGAGCATGGCGACCACGTCCACGTCCTCGAGCGCCTGCAGCGCCGACTCGTTGAGCTCTTCGCCCAGCGCGTCCTCGGGTTTGTGCAGGCCCGGCGTGTCGACCATGACCATTTGCATCTCGTCGGTGTCGTAGACGGCGCGGAAACGGTGCCGCGTGGTCTGGGCCGTGCGCGACGTGATGGCCACCTTCTCGCCCATGACCGCGTTGAGCAGCGTGGACTTGCCGGCGTTCGGCCTGCCCACCAGCGTCACGAATCCGCTGCGGAACACCTCGGGGTCGACGTACTCCCCCGCCTCGTCGGCGATGCCCGCCGCCTTGAGCATTTCATCGAGGTCGCTCATGCGAACCTGCCTTTCCTCTTCCGATCCTCGCCGCGTGCCTTGACGAGGAAACCAAGCCCCTTGCCGTGCGGCCACCTACATGCCGAGGAGCTTGAGCCCTGCGGGAATGTAGACCGCAAGGCCGATGATAACCGAAGCGATGGCGAGCACGAGCACCGCGCCCGCCGCAGTGTCCTTCGCCACCTTGATGAGCGGGTCGCGCTCGAGCGTGACGCGGTCGGCCAGCGCCTCGATGGCCGTGTTGAACAGCTCCGCGCAAAACACCGCCGCGATGCACCCGATGACGAGGCACCATCCCACCACGTCCACGCGCAGCACCGCGCAGGCGGCAAGCGCGAGGATGGCAAAGCACAGGTGGATCTTCATGTGGAGCTCGCCCGCGAACGCCGCGCCGATGCTCTGGAACGCGACCTTGAAGCTGTGCGCCTGCGACTGCTTTTGCCCGTCGGGCGTCATCAGCGGATTCCCGTCAGGCCGTAGGCGTCGAGAATCTCCTTCTCCTTGGCCTCCATGACCTCGGCCTCGTCGTCTTCGATGTGGTCGTAGCCGAGCAGGTGCAGAATCGAGTGCACGAGCATGAGCGACGCCTCTTGCTCGAGGCTCGTGCCAAATTGGGCACGTTGTCCATCAACGACATCCAGGGCAATGACCACATCGCCAATCTCGATGGGGGCGTCCGGCTCGTATGTGT
>JBJEHP010000305.1:0-5676 GCA_051876145.1 Coriobacteriales bacterium
ATGATCCCTATCTGGACCAAGAAGAAGTCCGAGGTCACCGACGAGGAGCTCAACGAGTTCTACAAAGACCACTTCCACGACAGCGACGACCCGCTATGCACCATCTCGCTGCACGCCGAGGGCACCGTCTCGTACGACGCGCTGCTGTTCGTGCCCAAGAACCCGCCCGTCGACCTGTACAGCAAGGACTTCAAGCGCGGCGTGGCGATCTACAGCAACAACGTCATGATCATGGAGAAGTGCGAGGACCTGCTGCCCGACTGCTTCGGCTTCGTGCGCGGCGTCGTGGACAGCCCCGACCTCAACCTCAACATCTCGCGTGAGCTACTGCAGCACGACCGCCAGCTCAAGGCCATCGAGCACCGCATCGAGAAGAAGGTCAAGGCCGAGCTGGAAAAGCTGCTCAAAGACGAGCGCGAGAAGTACGAGGACTTCTTCGGCAAGTTCGGCCATGGCTTCAAGTTTGCCATCTACAACACCTTCGGCGCGCAGAAGAGCCTGCTGCAGGACCTCCTGCTGTTCTACTCCGCCAAGTTCGAGAAGCCCATCACGCTGTCCGAGTACCTGGACAACATGAAAAACGACCAGGAAGAGATCTACTACGCCTACGGCGACACGGTCAACCGCCTGTCCAAGAGCCCGAACGTCACCTCCGCGCTCGCCAAGGACTTCGACGTGCTGCTGTGCCCCGATAACATCGACGAGTTCTGCCTGATGTCCATCGGCGAGTACAACGAGAAGAAGTTCCACAACGTGAGCGACGAGGCCCTGGACTTTGGCTCTGAGGAAGAAAAGGAAGAGGCCAAGAAGAGCGACGAGGACAACAGCTCGCTGTTCGAGACCATGAAGGGCGCTCTGGGCGACGAGGTCACCAAGGTCGTCACCTCGACGCGCTTGACCGACGCCGCCTGCTGCATCACCGCGGACGGCCCCGTGAGCCTTGGCATGGAGAAGTACCTCAAGAACTTCCCCGACGCGCAGGACAAGCCCGAGGCAAAGCACATCCTCGAGATCAACCCCAAGCACGCGATCTTCGAGACGCTCAAGAACGCGCAGGCTGCCGGCGACACCGAGAAGATCGAGATCTACGCGAAGATCCTCTACGACCAGGCGCTCCTGGCCGAGGGGCTCGACATCGCGGATCCCACCGCGTACAGCGAGGCGATTCTGTCGCTCATGAAGTAGCGGCGCACGCAACACGTGAAGGCACGGTATAGGAAAGCCCTCCGAGCTCATCTGCTCGGAGGGCTTTTTCGTGCCCGCATATCGGGCCGCCGCCCGAAACTGGCGAACATCCCCGCGCGTCAGCTGCCCGACAGGATCGCGCGGGCCACGGCAAGGCCGTTCGCGGAGGCCTGCTGCAGGCCGCGCGTGACGCTCGCGCCGTCCCCTATCGCGCGCAGCCCCTTCACGTTCGTGCGAAACGAGGTGTCGACCAGCACGCGGTTGGAGTAGAACTTCGTCTCGACGCCGTACAGCAGCGTCTCGTCGCTTGCAATGCCCGGCGCCACGTGGTCGAGCGCGCCCATCATCTCGACGATGTCGGTCATGATGCGATGCGGGAACACGAGCGAGAGGTCGCCCGGCTCCGCGTCCACGAGCGTCGGACGCAGGCTGTTGCGGCGTAGGCGCTCGGCATCGGTGCGACGCCCGCGCTTGAGGTCGCCGTAGGTCTGCACGAGGATCCGCCCGTCGGAGAGCATGTTGGAGAGCCGTGCGATGTGCTTGCCGTACTCGATGGGCTCGTGGAACGGCTTGGTGAAGCGCTTCGAGACGAGCAGCGCGAAGTTCGTGTTCTCGGTCTTGAGCTCGTCCGACTTGTAGGCGTGCCCGTTCACCACGGCGAGCCCGTCGTCGTAGTACTCGGTCGCCACGACACCGGCCGGGTTGGTGCAAAACGTCCGGACCTTGTCGTCGTAGGTGGGCGTGTAGTAGACAAGCTTTGCCTCGTAGAGGCTGTTGTTGAGGTACTCGAGGACCTCGTTGCGCACCTCGACGCGCACGCCGACGTCCACCTGTCCCGGCTCCGCGTCGATGCCGTGGTCGACGCACATGTGGCTGAACCAGTCCGCTCCCTCGCGCCCCACCGCGGCGATGACCTCGGGGGCGCTGAAGCGCTCGCCCTCGTCGGTGACGACGGCCTTGAGAACGCCGTCTTCTACGACAAGCTGTTCGACGGCCGTGTTGAACATGAGGTGCACGCCGTGCTCGACAAGGTAGTCCTCGATGCGCTGGTAGATCTTGTAGCCCTCCTCGGTGCCCAGGTGCCTGATCGGGCACTCGATGAGCTGCAGGTTGGCGCGCACGGCACGGCGCCTGATCTCGCGGATCTGCTCGGCGCTGTCCGCCCCGTACACGTGCGAGTCGGCGCCAAAGCGCAGGTAGATCTCGTCCGAGTCGTGCATGAGCTCGTTGGCGGCATCATAGCCGAGAATGTCGGGCAGCCAGCCGCCCACATCCGGCGAAAGCGACAGCTTGCCGTCCGAGAACGCGCCCGCTCCCGCGAAGCCCGTCGTGATGGCGCAGGGGTTGCAGCCCATGCAGCGCCCCGTCTGGCGCTTGGGGCACGAGCGCCGCTCGATGGAGCGCCCCTTCTCGATCACCAGGATCTCGAGCTCGGGGCGCTTCGTGATGAGCTCGTAGGCGCAGAAAATGCCCGAAGGCCCCGCACCGATGATGACCACGTCGAATTCTCTCGTCATGCTCACATCCTTAGGGAACGTTTGAAATGGACTAGTACGCCCAGGGGTCGGACAGGTCGACGCCGTTGGCGATGAGCTCGACGTCGCGTGCGATCTCCGCCTCCTCGTCCGTGGGGATGACGAGCATCTTCACGGCGGCGCGGTCCGTCGAGATGAGGCGCTCGACGTTGTCCTTGGCATAGTTGCGGTTCTCGTCGATCTCGATGCCGAAGGGCTCGAGGCCGCGGAAGATCAGTCTGCGGGCGTACGCATCGTTCTCGCCGACGCCCGCCGTCACGACGATCGCGTCCACGCCCGCCAGCTCGAAGGCATACGCGCCGATCATGCGGCGGATCGAGAACAGGAAGATGTCGTAGGCGAGCTCTGCCTGCTGGTCGCCGTGGCGGATGACCTCCTTGAGGTCGCGCAGGTCTCCCGAGGTCCCGGAGATGCCCAGAAAGCCCGACTCGCGGTTGAGGATCTGGTCCATCTCATGCGGGGTCAGGTGCTCCTTCTCCATGATGGCCGTGATGATGGCGGGGTCGACCGAGCCCGAACGCGTGTTCATCATGATGCCGTCGAGCGGCGTGTAGCCCATAGAGGTGTCCATGCTGTAGCCATGGTCGATGGCGCAGATCGACGCGCCCGCACCCAGGTGGCAGGTAATCATCTTGAGCGAGCGCAGGTCCTCCCCCAAGAACTCGGCGGCGCGGCGCGACACGTACTTGTGCGAGATGCCATGGAAGCCGAACTTGCGGATGTTGTACTTCTCGTAGTAGCGGTACGGGATCGGGTAGATGTAGGTGCGGCGCGGCATCGTCTGGTGGAAGGCGGTGTCGAACGCGGCCACCTGCATGGCGCGCGGCATGAGCTGCTTGCAGCGCTCGATGACGCGCAGCGCGTAGGGGTTGTGGAGCGGCGCGAGCTCGGAGTACTGCTTGATGACGTCGATGACGTGCCGGTCGATGACGACCGAGCAGTTGAACGCGTCTCCGCCGTGGGCGACGCGGTGCCCGATGGCATCGACTTCGGAGAGCTCCTCGAGCGGTGCGCCCGAAAGCTCGGTGAGCGCCTTCATGACGAGATCCATGGCCTGGTCGTAGGTCTTCGCCTCGACCGTGCGAAACGTCTTTCCGGCCTCGTTGACGTTGATGAAGTGGGCGTTGTCCGTGCCGATGTTCTCGACCATGCCCTTGCACAGCGACTTGCCCTCGGGCAGCACCGGACGGTCGATGGCCTTCATCACCATCTCCGCATCGAACAGCTTGTACTTGAGCGAGCTCGAGCCCGCGTTGAAGACGAGGATTTTCACCGTGCGCGCCTCTCAATCAGCTCGAGGTGGCGATGCTCGATGGTCTTGATGCAGGCCTCGAGCGCCTTGCGGTCGGTCGGCTTTGCCAGGTGGCACAGCGGCTTGACGCCAAACGCCTCCGGCTCGTATTCCGCGTACGCGCTCATGAACACGATCAGGGGCGGATGCTCCACCTTGGGAAGCGCCTCTTTGAGTATGGGAGAGGACGGGTCTGCGATATCCCAGTCCAGAAAGACGACGTCAAGGCCGCCCCGAACGATCTTGGCCACGGCCTCGGGAAAGCTCACCGCCTCGGCAACGACCTTCACGCGCCCCGTGTCCTCAAGCTGGTTGCGAAGCTCGACACGCGCTGGCGCCTCGTCGTCGGCAATCATCGCCTCGAAAATCATCTCTGCTCCCTCACGTGCTTGAATTGCAGCATTCAAAACATACATACTAGCATTGCTGTATTCCAAACACATTCGGCTTTGCGCATGCGTCTGGCCGCATGGCATCGAAAGGATGGCAGACATGGCAACGATGCTCTATCAGGGACACGGTTCGTACCGCTTCGTGTGCGATGACGGCACGACCGTCTACGTCGACCCCTTTGCGGGGAAAGGCTACGAGCTTCCCGCCGACCTCATCTTGGTCACGCACGAGCACTTCGACCACAATCACGTCGACCTCATGCCCCACAACGAGGGTTGCGAGATCATCCGGGCAGCAGACGTGCACCCCTTCCCCGAGGTCTACCGCAGCGTGGAAAGCCATGGCATCACCGTGACCGGCGTGCAGGCCTGCAACAAGAACCACCCCATCGACGAGTGCGTCGGGATGGTGCTCGAGCTGGACGGGAAGACCTTTCTCGCCTCGGGCGACACAAGCATGACCGACGACATGCGCAGCGGCAAGCTCGCGGCCCTGCATCTCGACTACGCGGTGTTTCCGGCAGACGGGTTCTACAACATGGACGTCGCGGAGGCGAGCGAGTGCGCGAAGCTCGTCGACGCCGCGCATAGCATCCCCGTCCACCTCGTCCCCATCGACGACCCGAGCGACCCGGCGCAGCTCTTCGACGCCGCCAAGGCCGCCGCGTTCGACGCGAAGGGCAAAATCGTCCTCGAGCCGGGAGACGAGCTGGCGCTCTAGCAGCGCAGCTACCGCACCAGATACGAGAAGCGCCCCCGCAAGATGCAGGGGCGCTTCGTTTTATCCTGTGGGGCCGTTAGGCTACTTGCCCACGAGCGTCGGGCACTTGACGTGCTTGATGATCTTGTGGCTGACCGAGCCGATGGCGAACTCCTGCAGCGCGTTCAGGCCGCGGCTGCCCACGACCACGAGGTCTGCGTTGTTCTTCTCCGCATAGCGGATGACCTCATCGGCAGGACGGCCGTGCAGGAGCATGAGCTCCGCGTTGACACCCGCCTTCTCGAGGATTTCCATGGCGGGGGCAACGAGCTCGCGCTGCGCGTCGCCATGTGCCTCGATGGGGTCGTAGACCATGTCGGAGTACACGTCGATCGCGATGACGGAAATCACCTCGACCTTTGCATCGGGAGAGAGTTGTGCGAGCATTGCCGCCTGCTCGACTGCACGCAGGGCGTTATCAGAACCATCGACTGCTACAACAATATTCTTGTACATATCCATCGACCTCTTCCCAACTCGCCGAGCCGGCCTGAAAGCCGGCCTACGTTCCTT
>JBJEHP010000306.1:0-1511 GCA_051876145.1 Coriobacteriales bacterium
GCTTGCAGCGCGAGCGCCCATGATTCCGGCGGGACCACAGCCGACGACAATTGTCGTGTAATGATGTTCGATATTCATGCGCCCAATGGTACCATTCGACTCATGTTAAATGACTTCTATCAATCATTAAATCCCATCGCATTCGCGCTCGGCCCCTTCGTCGTCCGCTGGTACGGCATCGCCTATGTGCTCGGGTTTGTCTGCGCGGGCCTGGTCGTCTACTACTACGCGCGACATTGGAAGATCCGCTTCGACTCCTACGACGTGCTCGTGTTCGTGTGCTACTGCGCGTTCGGCATCGTCATCGGCGCGCGCCTGGGCTACTGCCTGTTCTACGGGGACGGCTACTATCTCGCGCACCCGCTCGAGATTCTGGCGGTGAACAAGGGCGGCATGTCGTTTCACGGCGGCCTGATCGGCGTCGTGATAGCGGGCGCCATCTACGCGCACGTGTACAAGATGCCGTTTCTCTCGCTGGCCGACCTCGTTGTCTGCGGAGTTCCCGTGGGCCTGTTCTTCGGCCGCTGCGCCAACTTCACCAACGGCGAGCTCTACGGCGCTCCGACCGATTGGCCGGTCGGCGTCGACTTCACGCACACGGGCATCATGTACCAGCCCTCGCAGCTCTACGAGGCGTTGCTCGAGGGCGTTGTGATCTTCCTCATCATGTTCGCCTTCTCCCGCAAGGCCGATCCGCCACGTCCCCGTGGCACGTTTCTGGGCCTGTTTCTCGTGCTGTACGGGTGCTTCCGCATCCTGATCGAGTTCGTCAGGCTGCCTGACGTGCAGATCGGGTACTTCTTCGGCACCTGGGGTACGATGGGCCAGCTGTTATCGCTTCCGATGGTCGTGGCAGGTGTCTGCATACTCGTGTGGGCCGCCAAAAAGAAGCTTCCCCAGCAGGGAATTCCGCTGCCCGAACAAGAGAGCGGGGACGATTGCGGGCAGGATAGCGATTCGGACCCTACCGCGAGCTAGGGTTGAAGTGCTAGAATACGCCAGTCTAAGTATCAACAAGGAAGGTTTACTGTATGTCCGGACATTCTAAGTGGGCTACCACCAAGCATCGTAAGGCAGCGCAGGACTCCAAGCGCTCTGCCATGTTCTCCAAACTCAGCCGTATCATCACGGTTGCTGCTAAGCAGGGTGGCGATCCCAACCCGGATAACAATGCCTCCCTCGCTGCGGCCATCGCAAAGGCCAAGGGCTACTCCATGCCCAAGGACAAGATCAAGGTCGCCATCGACAAGGCCTTCGGCTCCGGTGCCGATGCCGCGACCTTCGACGAGGTCACCTACGAGGGCTATGGCCCTGCAGGCATCGGCGTCTACGTCGACTGCCTGACCGACAACCGCAACCGCACCGCTGCCGACGTGCGCGCCGCGTTCTCGCACTCCGGTGGCAACCTGGGCGCTAACGGCTCCGTCGCGTTCCAGTTTGACCGCAAGGGCCAGATTACCGTCGAGAAGGTCATCGTCTCCGACGAGAAGAAGGTCGCCGCCAAGCAGAAC
>JBJEHP010000307.1:0-5665 GCA_051876145.1 Coriobacteriales bacterium
ATGGGGTGCGAATATGCCGCTTGTCGAAGTCAAGACATTGCAAGAACCCGGACTCGAGGTCTATTCGGGGATGACGGACAAGGAGCTCAGAGACTCGTCTCTCGCTCCGCATGGCCTTCTCATCGCCGAGTCCGTCAAGGTCATCGAGCGTGCGTTAGATGCAGGCGTTGGCGCCCATTCGCTGTTCGTCGAGAATCGCTGGTTCGCGCAGTCGCACGAGCTCATCGCCCGGCTCGAGCAGGCAAACCCCGAGATGCCGGTGTTTCGGGTAACGCACGCGCAGATGCACGAGCTCACGGGCTACGAGGTGACGCGCGGTCCCCTCGCCGCGTTCGAGCGCCCCGAGCTGCCAAGCGTCGAGAGTCTCCTCGCGCGCTCGAGCAGGGTCGCCGTCCTCGAGGACATCACCAACTACACCAACATCGGGGCGATCTTTCGCTCGGCTGCCGCGCTCGGCGTCGATGCGGTGCTCGTGACGCCCAGCTGCCACGACCCGTTCTACCGCAGGGCGGCGCGCGTGTCGATGGGAACGGTCTTCCAGGTGCCCTGGACGCGCATCGGCACGAGCAGAAACTGGGCAGAAGAAGGCGCCGCACTGCTGCACCGGCACGGTTTCACGATTGCCGCCTTCGCGCTCTCGGATGATTCCATCGCGCTGGGTGAGGGAAAGCTCGCCGAGCTCGAGCGCCTCGCCGTCGTGCTCGGGACCGAAGGCGACGGCCTCGCGTCCTCGACGATCGGCGCATGCGATGTCACGGTGAAGATCCCCATGGAGCACGGCGTCGACTCGCTCAACGTCGCCGCCGCGAGCGCCGTGGCGTTTTGGGAGCTGCGCCGCCGCTAGACGCGGGCTGCTGGCAGCTTGCGCATCCTCAGGATGTCGTGGGGCGCAAGCTCGATGGGCGTGGTGAGTGCGTAGTGTTCCATGGCGCGGTTCGCGCGTTCCACCTCGTAGCCTTCGAGCACCGCACCGTCCTTTGCGAAGGGCAGGTGCTCGATTGCGGTGAGCTCGACGGCGCGCACTTCACGGCGCGGCGAGAGCACCTCGAGCTCGGAATCTTTCGTGAAGGCGTTTCGGCACAGCACCTCTGCCCGGTACCCACCCGCGCATTCTTCGACCTCGAGCACCTCTGCGGCCCATTCGCGGCTCTGCTCGCGCGCGTCGGTTTGGGAGGCCTGATGCGCGGGCCCAAAGTAGAAGCCCGTCGAATAGGGCCGGTGCGAGACCGTCTCGAGCTCTGCCTGGAAGACCTGGGGGTCTGCTCCGTCGAGCACCTGACGGTACGCGTTCACCACCGTGGCGACGTAGAACGCCTTCTTGTTGCGCCCCTCTATCTTCACGGAGTCGACGCCGGCCTCCTTGAGCTCGTCCAGATGCGAGAGCATGTTCAGGTCCTGCGCGTTCATGAGGTAGGTGCCGTGGGCGTCTTCCTCGATGGGGTAGTGCTCCCCGGGGCGCTTCTCCTCCTCGAGCGTGTAGTTCCAGCGGCACGACTGCGTGCAGTTCCCCGTGAGCGCGCTGCGCCCTGTCAGATAGTCGCTGATCAGGCACCGTCCGGAATACGCCATGCACATGGAGCCATGCACGAACGCCTCGAGCTCGAGGTCGTCGGGCAGCTCTGCGCGCATCCGCGAGATGTCGGCTACGGAGAGCTCGCGGGCGCACACGATGCGCTTCGCGCCCAGACTGTGCCAGACCTTTGCCGCCTCCGAGTTGGAGACGCTCGCCTGTGTGCTCACGTGCAGCTCGAGCTCGGGAACGAGGCGACGGGCCAGGGCAAACGCTCCCAAATCGCCCACGATCAGCGCGTCCACGCCGGCGTCGCGCATGGCGAACAGGTAGCGCTCGAGCTCGTCTAAATCGGCGTCGTGCATGATGATGTTGCAGGTCACGTGCACGGTGACGCCGTGTTCATGGGCATATGCGACGGCGCTCGCAAGCTCTTCGAGCGCGAAGTTGGACGCGCGCTGGCGCATGCCGAAGCGGTCGGATGCGAGATAGACCGCATCTGCGCCAAAGTGGATGGCGTATTTGAGCTGCTCCCAGCCGCCTGCCGGCGCGAGCAGTTCCATAGACGTGGCAGTACGCATGTGTGGTCATCCCGTCGTTGTGAGGCTATCGAAAAACGAAACCAGCATTATGCCACCGATTCTTCGAAAGAAACAGTATTCGCGCCCCGACTTGGGCCAATCTCGGCATTCAGGCAGCTGAAGTACGCTAAATTGTAGGTTGCAAGTTTTTGCATGTCATAACGATCCGATCGATAACCTGAGGGGTTGGTGGTTTCAATGGCAGCACCTGCTACTGAGCATGTGAGGAACGTGGTCCTTGTGGGACAAGACGGCTCCGGCAAAACTTCACTTGCCGAGGCCATGCTCTTCGTTTCCGGTAAAACTCCCAAGATGGGCACGACGCACGACGGAAAGTCGTATCTCGACTACGATCCCGAGGAAATCAAGCGCAAGTTCACCCTTGGAACCTCTCTCGCACCGATCCCCTTCAAAGACTACAAGATCAACCTTCTCGACACGGCAGGACACCCGGATTTCATCGGTGACACGCTTTTGTCCATGACCGCCGCGGAGATGGCGCTGTTCGTCATCGACGCCGTCGATGGGCCGCAGGTCATGACGACGCGCCTGTGGCACGAGGCCGAGACCATGCGCCTTTCGCGTGCGGTGTTCATCAACCACATCGACCGCGAGGGTGCCAACTTCGACACGGCCATGGCAACGCTGCACGCGCGCTTCGGCTCGCGTCTGGGCGCCGTCAACATCCCCATCGGCACCGGACCGGATTTCAAGGGCGTCGTCGACATCATCCGCATGAAGGCACGCTACAACGACGAGTCGGGCAAGGAGCGCGTCGAGGAGATTCCCGCCGAGTACGAGCAGGCAGCCGAGCTCGCGCGCGAAAAGCTGTGCGACCTCGTGGCAGAGGCCGACGACGAGCTCATGATGAAGTACCTCGACGGGGAGGAGCAGCTGACCCAAGAGGAGCTCGAGAGCCTGCTCGACAAGGCCATCGCACAGGAGCTCATCATTCCCGTATTCGTCGGCTCCACGATCATCATGCAGGGCGTCGCCGGCGTCATGGAAGATATCTGCACGTACTTCCCGCATCCGCGCAGCCACGGTGCCTACCAGATGGCCGATGGCGAGGAGATCACCATCGACGAGACCAAGCGCCCCGCTGCCTACGTTTTCAAGACGATCGCCGACCCGTTCGTCGGGCGCCTGAGCTTCTTGAAGGTGCTCTCCGGCACGCTCACCCCGGGCATGGAGCTCGTCAACGCGCGCACGGGCAAGAAGGAGCGCCTTGGGCACCTCTACGTCATGATGGGCAAGGAGTCCACCGACGTGAACAGCGCGAAGGCCGGCGACATCATCGTCGTTCCCAAGCTTTCCGAGACCCGCACGGGCGACACCATCTCCGAGACCGGAGAGATCGCGGTCGAGCAGTTCCCGCTGCCGGCTCCGCAGTATCCGGTCGCCATCGAGGCGACGGACAAGAAGCAGGAAGACAAGCTTGGGACCTTCCTGTCCAAGGCCGCCGAGACCGACCCGACCATCATCTACACGCGCAACGAGGAGACGCATCAGACGCTGCTGTACACGCGCGGCGAGACGGCGCTTCGCACGCTGCTCGACCGCCTGAAGGACCAGACCGGCATCGAGCCCAAGCTGTCCGACGTGCGCATCCCGTACCGCGAGACCATCACGAAGACCGCCGAGGCGCAAGGCCGCTACAAGAAGCAGACCGGTGGCGCAGGCCAGTTTGGCGACTGCTGGCTCAGGATCGAGCCCAATCCCGAGGCCGGCTACGAGTTCATCGACGAGGTCACGGGCGGCAGGATTCCGCGTGGGTTCATCCCGGCGGTCGACAAGGGCGTCCAGGAGGCCATGGCAGAAGGCTTCCTTGCGGGGTATCCGATGGTCGACATCAAGTGCGCGGTCTACGATGGCAGCTACCATTCGGTCGATTCCAACGAGATGGCGTTCAAGACCGCGGCGCGTATCGGCTTCAGAGCGGCCTGCGAGCAGGCAGGCGCCGTGCTCCTCGAGCCGATGGCCGATATGGAGATAACCGTGGGGGAGGAGTACGCGGGCGCCGTCATGGGCGATGTCGCACAGCGGCGCGGCCGCATCATCGGCACGGATTCCGATGATCTCGGTAACACGATCATCATGGTCCGCGTGCCCTACGCCGAAGTCGTCACATACAGCAAGGATCTCCGCTCGCTTACGAGCGGCACCGGTTCGTTCACGCTTGCGCTCAACGGCTACCAGCAGGCGCCCTACGATGTCACGCAGCAGCTCGTGGAAGAATACCAGCAGGCGCGTGCTGCCGGTAGGTAACGGCTGGCTTTAGCAATAGTCGCGTCCACGCACTAGCGGGGCCTGCGGTGAAAAGCCGCAGGTCCCGCTGCGTTTCCTGAGCCCCCCATGGCCTTGCGTGAGATGTGTGGCAGTGCCAGAGTTCTCGTGCAAGGAACGCGGGATGTGTGGCGGTGCCACGTTTCTTGTTCGACAAACGCGAGATGTGTGGCAGTGTCAGAGTTTTCGTGCAACGTGTGCCGGGTGTGTGGCAGTGCCACTCTTTTCGTGCGGGGGAGGCGGGAATCTTCACTTTGCCGCGCTGCATCCGGCGCTATCATGCATCCCATGGACATCCAGCCTGTAGGACATATCGAGACGCCGTATCTCACGAAGTTCGGCGTGCCCCGACAGCCCGGCCTCGTCACGGGGGCGCAATCGAGGCTCGTTCTCAGCCCGGAATTCGAGTGGGTCTACGGGCTTCGCGCCGGAGCGTACCTTTGGCTCGTCTGGGATTTCTCGCTCAACCACCGTGAAGGGGCGAAATGGTCGAAGACCGTCCGTCCTCCGCTTCTTGGAGGGACCAAGAGGGTAGGGGTGTTCGCGACGCGTTCGAGTTTTCGCCCCAACAACCTCGCCATCTCCTCTGTGCGCGTCGAGGCGGCGTATCGCGATGAGGTCGGGCGAACTTGCGTGCTCGTCACGGATGCGGACATGGTTTCGGGCACGCCGATCTATGAGGTGTTCCCCTACGATCCCGCGACCGACAGCATCGGCTGCGCGCATGGATCGTGGAACGACCACGTCACGTGGCCAACGCTTGAGCGCGTCGTGCTCGCGCACGAAGACGATCGCGCTTGCTTTGCCGATGCGGGCCGTGGCCTCGAGCAGGTTCTGCTCCAGGACCCGCGCCCAGCCTACACGCGTGCCGCATCAGACGAGCGCGTCTTCTGGGTTCAGTACGGGGAGTACCTCTGCACGTTTCGAGTCGAGGAGGGGACGGTCGTCGTCTTGAGTGTCGAGGCGCTGACGCAGGCGCAGGAGCAAGAACTCATAACGACCGGGACTCTGAGAGGGGAGTTTTCATGAGGGCGCTTATCCAATGCGTCTCGCATGCCGAAGTGAGCATCGACGATGCGGTTATGGCCAGAATCGGCAGGGGGTTCGTCGTCCTGCTCGGCGTGGGCGCCAATGACACGGAAGTCGAGGTCGAGCGCTTGTGGGCGAAAATCGCCAAGCTCAGGGTCTTCGAAGACGAGCAGGGCAAGACGAACAGGTCGCTTTCCGATATTGGTGGAGAGGTCCTCGTGGTCTGGCAGTTCATGCTTTAGGCGAATTGCAAGAAGGG
>JBJEHP010000308.1:0-1508 GCA_051876145.1 Coriobacteriales bacterium
ATCGAGCCCCAGCACGTCGAACAGGATGTGCCCGAGCTGCTTGGGCGAGTTGATGTTGAAATCCTCCCCTGCCAGCTCGATGATCTGGTCGTGCAGCTCTTGGATGCGCCCTTCGATGCTGTCCGAGATCTGCTTGAGCACGTCCGTGTCGATGTGCACGCCCACATGCTCCATCTGGGTGAGCACGGGAAGCAGCGGCATCTCGATGTCGGTGAACACGCTGTAGCTCTTGTCGGACTTGAGGCGCTGCTCGAGCACGTCGACGAGCGCCGCGCACACGGCCGCCTCGAACTGCCCCGAGCTCGGCGCCCCCTCGCCGGTGGGCTCAGGCAGAAGCAGGTACTTTTCCGCAAGCTCCGTTGCCGAGTAGCTCTTGCCCGACTCGAGCAGGTAGGCCGCCACCCCGCAGTCGAACAGCCGCGCACCGTCGATGTTGTCGAAGCTGTAGCCGTGCTGCGTGCCGACGGGGAACACCTCGCGCAGCACGTGCTT
Organism: Coriobacteriales bacterium; assembly: GCA_051876145.1. Lineage (GTDB taxonomy): Bacteria > Actinomycetota > Coriobacteriia > Coriobacteriales > QAMH01 > CACZQA01. The sequence continues at coordinate 493 of JBJEHP010000308.1, forward strand.
GATGTCTGCCGCGGCGAGTTTGCCGGAATCGAGAAGCTGTGCCACGAGCGGGGCAGCCTCTTCAAGCTCCACCTGGGCAAGCCCGGCGCCGTCCGAGAACACGAGGTTGTACGTGTTGTCGAACAGCGAAAGCTCCGTCGGCTCGTCGATGGCGACTGCCACCCAGCGCCCGCCGTTGATGGCGGCGTTCACGAACTGCGCCGCGTCCCTCGAGACGTGGTAGCTTAGCTTGACCTGCGGCTCTGCAGCGGCAGCGGCGGCCTTTCCCTCGTCGCCGAGCAGGTCGAGGACGCTCCTGAGATGGCGGTTGAAGTGCAGCGCCCCAAAGGCCTCGGTGACCTTTTCCGGCTCGAAGTTGGGGAACGCCAGCCCGTCCAGGTCGAGCTCGAAATCGAGGTCGGTCACGATGGTCGCGATCTTGCGCGACAGAAACGCGAGGTCCTTGTTGTCGCGCACCTTCTCGAGCTGCTTGCCCTTGAGGTCGTCGAGGTGCTCGTAGAGCCCCTCGATGCTGCCGTACTTCTGCAGGAACTTGGACGCCGTCTTGGGGCCAACGCCCGGCACGCCGGGGATGTTGTCGGCGGTATCGCCCATGAGCCCGAGGTAGTCGGGGATCTGCTGAGGTGTGACGCCGTACTTTTCCTCGACGCCTGCCGGGTCGTAGATGATGACGTCGGTGATGCCCTTCTTGGTGTTGACGATGGAGGTGAGCTCGCTTGCGAGCTGGCAGGCGTCCTTGTCGCCCGTGACGAGGAGCGTCTGGTCCCCGCGGGCCTCGTCGCGCGCCGCCACGGTGCCGAGGATATCGTCGCCTTCCCAGCCCGGCACCTTGACCACGGGGATGTTCATGGCCTCGAGCAGCGACTCTACCAGCGGGAACTGCACGCGCAGGGCCTCGTCCATGGGCGGGCGCTGCGCCTTGTACTGCTCCATGGCCTCGATGCGGAACTTGGGCTTTCCGGCGTCGAATGCGCACACGATACCGTCCGGATGCGCGACCTCGATGAACTTGAGCA
>JBJEHP010000309.1:0-1501 GCA_051876145.1 Coriobacteriales bacterium
TCCTTCTACAAGTTCGCCACATGGGAGCGCGAGCTCGACCATCTCGTGGTGACGCAGGCGCCTTCGCAGAAGATGTTCGACATCAGCACGGAGTTTCTCGAGAACAACGTGATCCTCGTCGACCCCGCGCTCAAGCTGCTCGCGTACACGCGCGACAACCTGTGCGACGACCCGGTGTTCATCGAGCTCGTCAAGCACGGCTACCACACGGAAAAGAACATCCGCAAGTTCAAGCTCCACAAGCGCTTCGGGGTCTGGGCAAAGCAAGAGGGCTTCATCATCAACGACGAGATCTGCAAGTACCGAAACGTCGTGCTCTCGTTCAAGACCACGCACAGCTTCTCGCTGATCTTGGTTATGACCTGCAACATCAGCGAGCCCGAGCCGTACCTGCTCGACACGTTCGCGATGTTCGGCAGGCGCATTGGCGAGATTGCGCGGCGTGAGTATCCCGACGACAAGCCCTCGGGCAACGCGACCGACACCTTCATCCACGACCTCATCTCCGGAAACATCATGAGCGAGGAGGCTGTGCGGAACCGCTGCAAGTACGTGGACATCCCCTTCGAGGCGTACTTCTGCATGTTCTACATCGCCACGCCGCCCGAATCTGCACCTGCCGCCCGCCTGCTCGCCGACGTGTCGTCTGCCGTCGTGCCCGCACGCGCGGCGATCGTGCGAGGCGGGATCGTCATCTTGTGCTTCAACTGTGAATCCCCGCGCTGCTCGCTGCATTGCTCGGAGGGGACCTGCCCCATGGGCAAGGCGTCGATCTCGTGGAAGCTCGAGAGCCTCATGGAGCGCTATGGGCTGTTCTGCGGGCGCGGCTCGAAGTTCACCCAGCTCACGGATGCCGAGGTGGCATACCGCCAGGCGCGCGCGGCGTGCGCGTTTGGCAAGCGTGCGTACGAGAAGAGCGTCGCGTCGCCGCTCTCGCACGATTGGAAGCGCGTGCTCTCATTCGACAAGTTCGCCATCGACTACCTGGTCGAGGAATGCAGAGGGGGAGACGGCCTCGTGCGGGCGACGTTTGCGGGGCGCGTCATCGACGCGATGGTCAAGCGCGACGAGGAGACGGGTACCGACGACTTCAAGTTTCTGTTCGAGTACCTGATCGGCGAGCGCAGACCGTCGCTTGTCGCCGAGCGGATGCACATGCACCGCAACAACGTCAAGTACCGCATCGACCACATCGAAGAGCGCTACGGCATCGACACCAACGATCCGACGCTGCGCCTTGCGCTGCTCCTTTCCTGCTTCCTGCACCAAGCGGCCACTGCGCGCGGCGAAGGCAACTAATGGCACGAGGGGCCGTGGGTATCGTGCCAGTTTGGTCCGAAGGGACACCCCGGGCCTTTTTCTCCCGCCCCCTTCGAGTCTCCCGCGTCGCCAATGATTCGACATCTGCGAGAAAATATGTCACCTATATCATACTACTTAGAGATATGGCAGGTGGAGGGGCTGCAGGCAACGATAGAATGCACGGGTATCTATAAAATCT
>JBJEHP010000310.1:0-5605 GCA_051876145.1 Coriobacteriales bacterium
CATGGTGTCCTCTCTGAAGCGTATCTTTGAGACGATACTGGTACGCAGCGCCCGCGCCAAGAGGGCGTTATCGACACGTCATGAAAGCGCGAACGGCCTCGCTATGCTTCGGGCCACCTTCGCGCTGTTTCGCATGCTCGTGCGACCTGGCTTCCTGTTCTACCGGGCGCTCAGCGCGGCGCCGATGGCACCGGCGTAGCGGGCGCGCGGGTCGCTGCTCACCGGGCAGCCCAGCCCCGTCGCGAGGCGTTCGATGATGTAGGCGTTCTCGCACAGGCCGCCTGTCAGGAAATAGGCCTCGGCAGAGAACTGCCCGGCAAGGCTCACCACGCGCCCCACGACGCTTTCGATCACGCCGTTGGCGATGTCTTCTTTGGGCTTGCCCTGCCCGACGAGGCTGATGACCTCGCTTTCGGCGAATACCGTGCACATGCTCGAGATGGTCGTCGGGTTGCCTGCGGCGGCAAGCTCGGCGAGCTGCTCTTGCGTGACTCCCATGCGGTCTGCCATGACCTCGAGGAACTTGCCCGTGCCGGCCGAGCACTTGTCGTTCATCACGAACTTCTTGACCTTGCCGCCTTTGAGCTGGATGACCTTCGTGTCCTGCCCGCCTACGTCGAGCACGGTTCCGTCCGGGCCGAACAGCCAGGCGGCTCCACGCCCATGGCAGGTGATCTCGGTCACGGTCTTGTTGGCGTAGGGCACGGAGATGCGCCCGTAGCCGGTGGCGACGACGTCGGCCTCGGCGATGGAGTGCCCCATCTCCTCGAGACTTTGCTTGAGCTCTTCGGCCGTGACAGCCGAGTTGAAGCCGGTCGGGCGTAACAGTGTGTCGACGAGCTCGTCGCCGTCCATGATGGCGACCTTCGTCATGGTCGATCCGATGTCGATGCCTATATGAGAGCGAGACATATCTTCTGTGCCTTCCGTCAGTACATGTCGAGGACGAACACGCCCTCGTGGTCGAGTCCGTAGGCTTCGAGGGCGCCTTCGATCTCCATGCGCTTCTCCACGTCGGCAGCCCATGCAAAACCGCATCCCGCGTCGAGCTCGCCCGGGACGGGGATGATGCGCCCTGCGAACCCGTGCTCCTTTGCGCCATCCTCCACGGCGAGCGCATCGGAAAGCGACGAGAATGTGACGATCACCTTGGGGGTCTTCGTGCGCTGCATTTGCTATGCCCTCGCAATCTCGCGCAGGGCGCGGATGCCGGCGTCGACCTCTTCGAGCGTGTTGAAACTCGAGAAGCTGAAACGCACTGCACCCTGGGCGTCGGTGCCGAGCGCCTTGTGCATGAGCGGGGCGCAGTGGGCGCCTGCCCGTACGCAGATGCCGTAGTCATGGCCGAGTGCGTCGGCGACGGTGCCCGAGTCGAGCTCGCCCACGTTGAGCGCGACGATGCCCGTCCGGTCAATGCCCCCATGCCCGCCGTACACCTTGATGCCATCGATGCCGAGCGCCCCTTTTTCGAACCGTTCGGTCAGCTCGCGGACCTGCGCGGCAAGCGTGTCGATGCCCTTGTCGTGGAGGTAGCTCACGCCTGCCAGCAGCCCGGCGATGCCGTGGGCGTTCAGCGTGCCCGCCTCCAGATGTTCGGGGTAGAAGTCGGGTTGGCGCCGGTCATAGCTGTGCGTGCCCGTGCCGCCTTCCTTGAAGGAGGGAATATCCACATTCTCGGCGAGTGCGAGACCGCCGGTTCCCTGCGGGCCGTAGAGGCTCTTGTGGCCGGTGAAGGCGACGATGTCGAGGTCGTCGCGCGCCATGTCGAGGGGGACGGCCCCTGCGGTCTGGGCGGTGTCGATGCAGATGAGCGCCCCGTGCTCGTGGGCGATGCGCGCCATTCTCGCGATGTCGTAGACGTCGCCGGTGAGGTTGGAGGAGTGCGTCACGACCACGAGCTTCGTGTTTGGCCTGAAGAGCCGCTCGTATTCGTCGTAATCGATGCTCGCGTCGCGGGAGACGGGCAGGATGGATACGTCGACTTGCTCTTCGTCTGCCTTGCAGAAGAGTGGGCGCAGCACCGAGTTATGCGAGGCGGCGGTCGTGATGGCATGGTCGCCTGGGTGCAACAGCCCGCCGACGACCACGTTCAGCGCTTCGGTCACGTTTGCGGCGAAGACGACCCGTTTCGCATCTGGCGCGTTGAAGAGCGTGGCAAGTGCCCTGCGGCATCTGAACACGGTGAGCCCCGCGTCGAGCGAGGCCTCGTGCACGCCGCGTCCCACGCCGCCAAAGTCGTTGATGGCTGCGGCAACCGCCTCGGCAACCTGCGGCGGCTTCATGCGCGTCGTTGCTGCGTTATCGAAATAGATCATGGATTGGCCTTTCACATGTCGTCTGCTCATACGCGCACCCTAGCAGTACTTGTCCCTTCTGGGGTCGATCTGGCAGGGGAGCGGCACGATATCTTCCATGTCGATGCGCTCTCTTCGTGCCAGCTCCTTCAGGTGAACGACGTCCTCGCATTCGACGAGCAGCGCGACCCCGCACGATGCCTGGATGGCCCGCGGGGTTGTGGAGATGCGCGTGGAGTATCCCTGCGCACGCGCGCATTCGTGCAGCGCAAACGCGTCGGTGTGGCTGCCGAAGGTCAGATAGCAGTCGATCTTCTCGCCGGGGTGGGCGGTCTGCACCTGCCGTATACGCTCCTGGATATCCACGCGCCTTCTCCTGCGGTCCTAGCCGAGCATCTCGATAAATGCCTCTACGCGCGTGCGCAGCTGCTCTGCGTCGTTGTCGGTGTAGTCGGTCTCGATGTCGAGGACGGGGATGCCCGCCTCCTCGAGCGCCTTCTCGAGGGCGGGAGCCTCGGTCTTGAACGTCGTGCAGAACTTGAGGTTGGTGTTGATGACGCCGTCGACCCGATAGTCGCGCGCCAGCTGCAGGACCTCGTCGATGCGCGCCTCGTTGGGCGTGAAGCACGCGCAGTGTATCTGCATGTAGCGGTCCGAGAGCGCTTGGAACATGCCCTCGAGCGTGGTCTGGCTCTCGTCTACCAGGTTCGTGAAGAACTTGGTTCCCGTGCAGTTCTCCTCGCAGACGATGGCCGCGCCGCTCGTCTCGATAATGTGGTGCAGCTTCCAGTTGGGGATCGCCATGGGCGTGCCGGTGATGAGGATGCGCTTGGTGCCGGCCGGGAAGACGCTCACGCCGTCGACGAGGCGCTGCTCGAGCTCGTCGGCGAGCTTGTTTGCCACCTCGGTACAGCGCACGGGGTCATCGAAGAAGGCGATCTGCATCATGAGCAGGGCATCTGTGCCGGAAATCGGGATGATGTCGGGGTTTTTGCGCGTCTCGTAGACGCGGGCGAGCGCCTTGCGGCGGTTGTTGACGATGCGAATCGCCTCGGCGAGGTTCTCGACGGTCAGCTCGTTGCCGGTGACTTCCTCGACGTTCTTGGCGAACTCGGCGATCTCATCTGCGTATGCCGCGAAGTCCTTGGGGCGCTTCATCTGCGGCAGCTGCATGATGTGCATGGGCACGTCTTTGGCCATGATCTCGTACATCTTCTTCTTGCCGTCGCAGGTGGTTTCGCCCACGATCTCGTCCACGATGCGGAAGAACGGGCAGGTGCGGCCCAGGCGCGCTCCAAGCGACGCCTTAATGAGCGGGCACATGTCCGCCGGAAGGTGCTTCTCGCCCTCGGGTACCCAGAACTGCGACCCGCCGCACAGGCCGGTCACGATGCCGTCGCACGCGATGACGACCTCGTCGGGCACGTAGGTGCAGAAGGTGCCGAACACCTTGCGGCCCTTCTTCTGCTCCTCGATGAGCTCGGCGGGACGGATGCCGTGCACGTCGGCGACGACCATGTCCCAAAATGCCATGCCCTCGGGACGGTTTTCCTGGGACAGGAAGGTATCGCTGAACGCGGTGGGCAGGACAGCGCACAAATCGTCGTGCGCCTCCACGTCCATGCCGAGGGCTTCCCACATTGGGTGTCTGTCAACTGCCATGATGTGCTTCCTTCTCTCTTTGGCGCCCGCACGCTGCGCTGCGAGGGCCATCTCTTGTGGAACGGTGGTGCGTGGAGCTGTGTGCAGAAGTGGTGTGCGCTTGAGGGTCATGCTGCGCAACGCGTTGCATGCCGACGCGGCACTGGCGCCGCTTGCTTGAGCGCGGACGTGCGCTCGCCTTTGCGGGCGGCACATGGCAGAAAGGACAGTCTAAGACGAGGCGGCCTTCGCGAGCTGGCAGAAAACACGCGCGCCCAAGCAGAAAGAGGGAGCGCGTGAGCTGAAGGCAGCCGAGGTCAAGATTGCCCGACATGTTGTTCGTCGGGAGCGATTCTAGCATGCGGAACAACCTGGGGTGCTCCGCTGCGCGTAGATGCGCAGACGCGCACGATGAGCGTGCATCTGGCGCATGGCGAGCGGCGATGAGGATGCGATCTGCTGATGGAGTGTGTGCCGATGTCGCGGACGCCGTGTTTACTTCAGGGTCTGCTTATCTCATTATTTTGGACTCCGAATTATATTGACTGGACTATAAAATCATTCATAATGCTTGCGAGAGAAGGAATGCCTCGGCAGGTAACTGAGAGGCCTTGAGCGATTTTCAGCAAAGGAGCTGGGGCTTTATGGCAGATAAGCAGCCGCGCGTTACGTCCGTCAACATTTCTCCCAAGAAGGGCACGCAGAAGATGCCCGTCGACCACCCTGAAGAGGTCATCGAGCAGTACGGCTTCAAGAACGATGCGCATGCAGGACATTGGCACCGCCAGGTCTCGTTCTTGGCATCCGAATCCATCGACAAGGCAGAGGAGATGGGCCTCGACGTGGAGGAGGGCTCGTTCGGCGAGAACTTCACCACGGAAAACCTCGATCTGAACGCCCTGCCCATCGGCACCAAGCTCAAGATCGGCGACGACATCCTGGTCGAGATCAGCCAGCTGGGCAAGGTGTGCCACACGCGTTGCGCCATCTACTACGCGGCGGGCGACTGCATCTTCCCGCGCGAGGGAATCTTCGGCGTCGTCCTGCATGGCGGCATGGCCAAGGAGAACGACCCCATCGAGATTATCGAGATGGGCGATGGCACCTGCGAGTTCACTCCGCAAGAGGCGCTCGACGAGGTCGAGGCCGCTCGCGCCGCAGGTACGCTGTAGCCTCCGGGCGCATATCTCCAGGTGCTCGTTGCACCTGTCAGAAAACGAACCAAGGGAGAAGGAGAGGGCCGCATTTCCTTCTCCCTTACGTTTGGGGGGAGAACATCTCGCGTGTCACACGTCTCCCTCGTGCCTTTCCGCGACATCCCGCAATCCGAGTGGCCGCGAGACGTGCCAAGGGAGACGGTTTCGAGGCCGAAAACGTCTCCCTCACTGCGTTCCACGGTAGAATCCGTCTCCCTTGGGTGGTTTCATGCCATGAGCCTCGAGGAGGCGTCTCCCTTGGGCTGTTTCATGGCACGCCTCACACGGAAGCGTCTCCTTTGGGTGGATTCGTGGCTCTCGGGCGGAGGTCCTGCCGCGAAAGCCACCGAGGGGGACGGATTTTGCCGCGGAATGCCCCAAGGGCGACGGATATCACCCGGTTTACGTCTCCCTTGCACACTCTCATGCCACCCCCCACAGACACCCGCACAGACACTCGCACAGACATGTGGG
>JBJEHP010000311.1:0-5595 GCA_051876145.1 Coriobacteriales bacterium
AAAACGCCAAGCTCAACGGCTTCGACGACCGCATGGGCTTCACGCAGGCCGACGTGCTCGAGTACCTGCCCGAGCTGCTCGCGGACAAGGCGCGGCTGCGCGAAGAGGGCGGCCCGTTCGACCTCATCGTGCTCGACCCGCCCGCGTTTGCGAAGACGCGCAAGGCCACGCACGGCGCGATGCGCGGCTACCGCGACATCAACTACCGCGCCATGCGACTGCTGCCACGCGGCGGGTACCTGGCGACGTGCTCGTGCTCGCACTTCATGACGACCGACCTGCTCAAAAAGGCGATCTATCAGGCTGCGCACGACGCGAATGTCCAGCTCATGCAGGTCGAGGAGCGTCAGCAGGCGCCCGATCACCCCATCTTGTGGGGCGTCCCGGAGACGCATTACCTGGATTTCTTCATCTTCCGCGTCGTCTAGGGGCTGCCGCTTTGCGCGCCGTGCGCAAAGCGGGCGAAGTCCGCGAGCGGTACCCGCACACGCATGCCACCGCTCACCGCTCGCGGCAATTTCGTGAGAAGACGCTCGCCGACGCGTCATTATCTCTTCATAGGATTATAATGAGCTGCAGTAATTGATTGCTCGTGCGAACACGAGCCCGTGATTTGAGAACTGAATTAGAACTGTTTGGGTCTACCAGGCGCGTTTTGCCTGTTGCGTTAATGGCACGTTTTGGTCGTTAAGGTTATGTAGAGAAGGAGTTCTGAATGCAAAGTATCGTCGCGTCATCAACAGCTGCACAAGCCGCGCAGGCTGGCACCGAAGCTGCCGCCAAAGTCGCGCAGGGCATCGCCAACGCCAAGCTCGCGTGGGCTTTCGGCACCTGCGAATACGATTCGAAAGAGCTCCTCGGCGCCATCGCCAAAGAGCTTCCCGGCGTCCCCGTCGTCGGCAACACCTCGTTTACCGGCATCATCACGCCCGAAGGCTACCTCGGCGGCGACAAGCCGTTCGTCGGCATCCTCGCGCTCGGCGGCGATGACCTGACCGTCGGCACGGCGGGAGCCGCGCGCTCGACAGGCGCCAGCGCCCGCGAGATCGGTCACAAGCTGGCCGAGGAGGCCATGAAGGCCGCCGGCAAGGACACGGCTCCGGCATACTGGTACATGGTCGCCTCCCCCGCCGAGGAGGAGTACTACATCAAGGGCGTCACCGAGGTCATCGGCCGCGTGCCATTCTTTGGAGGCAGTGCCGCCGACAACGCCATCGCCGGCGATTGGATGATCTACAACGGCACCGAGGCCTTCGCCGACGGTTGCGTCGTGGCGTTCTTCTACACCGACACGCCGTTTGCCAACAAGTTCACGGGCGCCTACGCCGAGACCGACGACTTCGGCGTCGTCACCAAGATGAGCGGCGACCGCCAGATCGTCGAGATCGACGGCAAGCCCGCCCTGCAGGTCTACGCAGACTGGCGTGGCATGTCCACCGACGAGCTCATGGGCGGCGACTTGCTCGCCAAGTCCGTCGTGAGCCCGCTCGGCTTCAAGGACCGCCTGGGCGACCTCACCGCGATCCGCCACCCGATGAACGGCAACGACGACCTGTCGATCAACGTCGGCAACAAGGTCACGGAAAAGACCTGCGTCATCCGCATGGAAGGCGACGTCGACTGCCTGGTCAGCTCCGTCTCCAAGACCGCCGAAGAGCTCAAGGAGCGCACCGGCCACAAGCCCGCGGCGTACTTCTTCGTGCACTGCGGCGGGCGCCGTGCAGCCATCGACGACCGTATCGGCGAAGTCGCCGACGCCTTCATCAAGGAGGCCGACGGTGTTCCGTTCATCGCCGAGTTCACGTTTGGCGAGTATGGCTTCGAAGACGACGGCCTCGACGCCGCAGGCGGCCTGATGCTGTCGTTCACGGCACTCGGTTAGGTAATCGCGCCGGAAATTGTTCCCGGCTCGAGATAATGGTTTCAGTGTAACCACGTCAACAGGAGGTTCGTACATGAAGCAAGTTCAGCTCTACATCAACGGCGAGTTCCTTGACAACGGCGATCGCGAGATGCGCCAGAACATCAACCCCGCGACCGAAGAGGTCGTTTCCGAGTTCCCCATGGCGACCAAGGAAGACGTCGATGCCGCCGTCGAGGCAGCATACGAGGCGCAGAAGTCCTGGGAGAAGATTCCCGCCATCGAGCGCGCCAACTACCTGATGGAGCTCGTCAAGCTGCTGCAGGACAACCAGGAGCTCATGGCCCGCACCACGGCGGAGGAAATGGGCAAGCCGATCCAGCAGGCCATGGACGAAGCCGGCTGGCTGCCCGCGTACTTCCAGTACATGGCGGCGCAGGCACGCCACATGAAAGGCGAGATCGTCCCGTCCGACCGCCCCAACGAGAACATCCTCATCTACAAGATGCCCATCGGCGTCGCCGGCCAGATCATGCCGTGGAACTTCCCGCTGTTCCTCATCGGCCGCAAGGTCGCCCCGGCCCTGATCGCCGGCTGCACCGTCGTGCTCAAGGCATCGTCCGACTGCCCCAACGGCGCGTACGAGTTCGCGAAGCTCGTCGACCAGTCCTCGCTGCCCAAAGGCGTCATCAACGTCCTGACCGGCTCGGGCGCGCTCACCGGTAACGCGCTTGCCGGCAACCCCAAGATCGCCATCGTGACGGTCACCGGCTCCACCGAGGTCGGCAAGAAGATCATGAAGGCCGCAGCCGACAACGTGACCAAGGTCTCCCTCGAGCTGGGCGGCAAGGCGCCGGTCATCGTCATGAACGACTGCAAGCTCGACGAGACGGTCGACCACGTGGTCGCGTCCCGCGTCATCAACACCGGCCAGGTCTGCAACGCCGCCGAGCGCATCTACGTGCAGGAAGGCATCTACGACGAGTTCGTCGCCAAGGTCGTCGAGAAGATGAAGGCCGTGACCTACGGCAACCCGCTGGCCGGCAACTTCGACATGGGCCCGATGGTCAACAAGAACCAGCAGGAGCACGTCGACGAGCTCGTGCAGTCCGCCATCGCCGAGGGCGCAAAGATCGAGTGCGGCGGCCATAAGGCGCAGGTCGACGGCAAGGGCTGGTACTACGAGCCGACCGTCGTCACGGGCGTCACGCACGAGAGCCGCATCATGCGCGATGAGATCTTCGGCCCGGTCCTGCCCATCACGAGCTTCAAGACGCTCGACGAGGCGATCGAGATGGCAAACGACAGCGTCTACGGCCTGACCTCCTCGATCTACACGACCGACTATGACACGGTCATGAGGGCGATGAACGAGATCAAGTTTGGCGAGACCTACGTCAACCGCGAGCACTTCGAGGCGTTCCAGGGCTTCCACCAGGGCGTCCGCCAGTCCGGCATCGGCGGCGAGGACGGCGAGCGCGGCCTCGACGAGTACCTCGAGACGCATGTCTGCTACATCGACTGGGATGTGAACCGCAACAAGGCGTAAGAAGCGCTAAAGGAGACGGCACTCTTCGCAGAGGAGACGTCGGTTGCAGGGGAATCGTGGCACTGCCACGATTCCCCTTCTCTTTGTTTATCCTTTGCTGCCCCGTGCGCGGAAGTTGTGGCAGTGCCACACATCTCGCGTTCGCTGCACGAAAAGGGTGGCAGTGCCACATATCTCACGCAATGGTTGCGGGGCACGCGTATGGCGTACGGGGGGGATCGGAGTCCTAGACCATCTGCAAAAGCGAGGCGGTCTCGCGCGCGATGCGCATCTCCTCATCGGTCGTGACCACGCAAATCTTGATGGGCGAGTCGTCGATCGAGATGATGCGGTTCACGCCGATGGCGCCTTCCACCTGGTTGCGTTCCTCGTCCAAGATCATCCCCATGTGTGCGAGCCCGGAGAAGATTCGCTTGCGCATCTCGGCGGAGTTCTCCCCGATTCCCGCCGTCATGACGACGGCGTCGGTGCGCGTCATCACCGCGAAGAACGACCCGATAGCTTTTTGGATCTTGTAGACGTACATGTCGATGGCGAGCTCGGCGCGTTCGTTCCCCTCGTTGGCCGCCTGCAGGACGTCGCGCATGTCGGAGCTCAGACCCGACACGCCCAAGACGCCCGACTCCTTGTTCAAGATCTCGTCCATCTCGTCGTAGCTGCGGTGCTCACGCCGCATGATGTAGGTGACAATCGCGGGGTCGATGCTGCCGGAACGAGTCCCCATCATCAGCCCCTCGAGCGGCGTGAAACCCATCGTCGTGTCGATGGACTTGCCGTGGTTGACCGCCGTGATGGAGCCGCCGTTGCCCAGGTGGCACGAGATGAGCCCCAGGTCCTTGAGCGGACGCCCCAAAAGGTTTGCCGCCTGCTGCGCGGCGTAGCGGTGGCTCGTGCCGTGCGCGCCGTAGCGGCGGATGCGGTAGTCCTCGTAGTAGCGGTACGGCAGCGGGTACATGTACGCTTTGGGCGGCATCGTCGCGTGGAACGCCGTGTCAAAGACGGCGACCTGCGGCGTGTTGGGCATCAGGGCGTGCACCGTGTCGATGCAGGCGTCCGCATGGGGGTTGTGGAGCGGCGCCAGCACCTCGATATCGGCGAGCTTCTTGCGCGCGTCGTCGTCGATGAGCGTGGCACGCGTGAAGTACTCCCCGCCCGCGACCACGCGGTTTCCCACGGCATCGATCTGGTCGAGCCCGCTGATGGGCGAATCGGGGTCGTCGGGCAGGTATTCGAGGAGCTTGGCCAGGCACCGGTCGACCGACAGACCGGGCACGCGGACGGTGCGCTTCGCGAAGTCGGGAGCAAACGAGACGCTCATCGTGGCCGCATCGGTGCCCACGCGCTCGGCCTGGCACCTCATGAGCGAGACCTTGCCGTCGGTTTCGATAAGCTGGCACTTGAGCGAAGAGCTGCCAGCGTTCACCACGAGCACCTGCATGCTGCCCCCTTGGTTGTGGATGCGCATTACTGGCCCGTATTATAGGGCAGCGCACATGATGCAGCCCGCGGGCACGGGGCATGCGGCGCCCCGAAACGCCCGAGCCGCATGGCCCGTGCGCCTGAGCGATCATCTGCGCTATTTCGCAGCTGCCGTGCTCTCGGACTGCTGGATTGCAGGCAGCGTTTCGGGAAGCTTGCGGACCTGCGAGATGACCACGCGCGTCAGAGGGTAGACGACGACTTCGTACAGCGTCTTGAAGCCCGCCTGCAGCACCACCATCGTGAGGAGCGCGGGAAGCGGCATGGTGCCGATGAAGCTCACCGTGATGAAGATCGCCGCGTCGACGGTCTCGCCCACGAGCGTGGAGGTGATGCAGCGCGCCATGAGGAACTTGGGCCAGCGCCTGTGCATGGCGTCCATGATCTTGGCATTGAGCAGCGAACCGGCAAGATAGGCGGCAAAGCTCGCGATGAGCAGGCGCGGCGTGCTGCCGAGCACGGTCTCGAACGCGCTTTGCGCGTCGAAGAACTGCGAGGACGGCAGAGCAATGGCAGCTGCATAGGCGAGCACCGCGATCAGGTTCGCGAAAAAGCCGGTCAGAACGACCGCGCGGGCGGACTTGAACCCGTAGATCTCTGTCATCACATCGTTGAGGATGTAGACGATGGGAAAGATCACGACGGCGCAGGGCAGCTGCCATGCGAAAAACGCGAAGGTCTTTCCGGCGATGATGTTCGAGACGAT
>JBJEHP010000312.1:0-22065 GCA_051876145.1 Coriobacteriales bacterium
TGCGAGCTCGTCGAGGAGTTCCTCGATACCTGCATCATCCATGAATGGGCTCCTTTGTTATCAAGCTTACTACGTTTATGCTGCATTCCTGATAATTAGTACCAAAAACGAGCTTGTCAAGATGTTAGCACATCAACCGCGATACCGTATGACAAGAAGTTTACGGCAGGAATGCAGCGGCACTTGCACGGTTACGAAAGGCTCAAGAAGCTCGCCTGCCCCGTCACCTTCCCAACGGTCACGTTCGCGCGGGTCACGGGCGTGCCGTCCGCGAGCACGTAGCCGGGTGCGATCTCGAGCAGCGGCGTCACGACGAAGTCGCGCTCGAGCGCACGCGGATGCGGCAACATGAGCGCATCTTGCGAGCTCACGACCCCCTCGTAGTCGACGATGTCCAGGTCGATCGTGCGCGGCCCGTTGGGCGCCTCGCGCACGCGCCCCTGCGCGTCTTCGATGGCATGCAGCGCATCGAGGAGTTCCTGTGGGCCGAGCGTGGTCTGGACCTGCGCCACCGCGTTGACGAACTCGTCTTGCTCGGTCATGTAGGCGGGCTCGCTCGTCACGTACGACGACACCCTGCTCACCCACACGCCCTCCGTCTTGCGAAGTGCCTCGAGGGCGTCGTCGAGCTGCTCGACGGGGTTTGCCTGGTTCGAGCCGAGGGCCACGAGCGCACGTCTCGACGTTGCAAGGACCTCGCGGGTGAGCGCGACGTTGTGGACGCGCGCCACCTGCGCGCCGTCGGCGCAGGCCGCTGCCGCGCACAGCGCAGAGGCCAGGTCGCGCGCCTTCGGGGCGTCAAGCCCCGAGCGCAGCCCGATGAACGACTTGCGGCTCACCGCGACCATGAAGGGGTAGCCGGCATCGGCAAAGCGCTCCGTGGCGAGCAGCAGCGCCGCGTTGTGCTCGGCCAGCTTGCCAAAGCCGACGCCCGGGTCGAGGCAGATGCGGTCTTTCTCGACGCCTTGCGCCTCGAGACGGCGCGCCATGCGCACGAGGCTGTCCTCGACCTCGGAGACGACGTCGTCGTAGTGCGGGTTGTCCTGCATGTGCTCGGGCGTGCCGAGCATGTGCATGATGACCAGCCCGGCGTCGCTTTTCTGCGCGACCTCGCGCATGGCCTCATCGCGAAAACCGGAGATGTCGTTGACGATGCAGGCACCGGCATCGAGCGCCGCCTGCGCGACGGGCGCGTGGCGCGTGTCCACGCTCACCGCGATGCCCCGCTCTGCCAGCGCCGAGATGACGGGCACGACGCGGCGCGTCTCCTCCTCGACGGAGACCTCCGCAGACCCGGGGCGCGTTGACTCGCCGCCCACGTCGATGATGTCCGCGCCCTCTTCGACCATTTTGAGCGCATAGGCGACGGCATCGTCGAACGAGTTGTGGTCGCCGCCGTCGCTGAAGGAGTCGGGCGTGACATTGCAGATCCCCATCACGAGCGGATGCGACAGATCGAAGGTCCGCGAGCCGCATTTCCAGGCTGTTGCCAGCATGTCTATCTGTTCTCCCTAATCAGGCTGAGCGCTTCGGCGCGCGTCTCGGGAGACGAGCGCAGCGACCCGCGCACGGCAGAGGTCGTGGTCTTGGAGCCGGGCTTGCGGATGCCGCGCATGCTCATGCACAGGTGCTCGCACTCGATGACGACCATGACGCCCTGCGGGTCCATCTCCTCGACGAGCGTGTCGGCGATTTGCGAAGTCAGGCGCTCCTGCACCTGCAGGCGATGCGCGTAGAGCTCGACCAGGCGCGCGAGCTTGGAGATGCCGCACACGCGCCCCGATTTGTTGGGGATGTAGGCGATGTGCGCGAGGCCGTAGAATGGGACCATGTGGTGCTCGCACATCGAGAAGACGGGGATGTCGTGCACGATGACCATCTCCTGGTGCCCCTCGTCGAACTTCTTCACGAACAGCTCGGACGGGTCGGCCGTCATGCCGGAGAGAATCTCCTCGTACATCTTGGCGACGCGCTGGGGCGTTTCGAGCAGCCCCTCGCGGTTCGGGTCCTCCCCCACGCCCTCGAGTATCAGGCGCACGCCCTCCTCGATCTTCTTGTGGTCCACGGCACATCCTTTCTCGGTAGACTTGATGACACAGTATAAAAGAGCGCCTGCCGTTTGGCAGACGCTCTTTGACTTAATTATCGACGCGAGTCTATTGCTCTTGGGGAGGCTGCGGCGTCTCGGAATCGCCCGAGCCCTCTTCCGCCTCGGGAAGCGCCTCGGGCTTGCCCGCGGTGCCCCCGGCTATCTTCTTGGCGGTCACGTTCTCGAAGAGCTGGTCTTTGCGCGACGCCTCCTCGGGATGGGCCTTCTCCCACTCGAGGTACTCGTCCCACTGGTCGTCGAGCAGCATCTGGACCGCCTTGCCCTCGACGGTCTCGCGCTCGAGCAGGACCTCGGCCATGGTGTCGAGCTGGGCGCGGTGCTCGCTCAAGATGCGGTAGGCCGTGTCGTGCGCCGCCGTCATCAGACGGGCGACTTCCTCGTCGATGACGCGCGCCGTGTCGTCGCTGTAGTCCTGCGCCGCGGAGAGGTCACGCCCAAGGAAGGGGTTGTGGTCGCGCTCGCCGTAGACCTGATGGCCCAAGACATCGCTCATGCCAAAGCGCGTGACCATGTCCTTCGCCATCTTGGTGGCTCGCTCGAGGTCGTTGCTCGCGCCCGTCGTGACGTCGCCGTTGTTGCAGATCTCCTCTGCGGTGCGCCCGCCCAGGAACATGGCGAGGTTGTCGATCATCTCGGACTTGCTCTGCAAGAAGCGGTCCTCGTCGGGGATGGAGAGCGTGTAGCCGAGCGCCTGGCCACGGGCGATGATCGAGATCTTGTGGACCGGGTCCGCATGCTCGAGCAGGTGCCCGACCAGCGCATGGCCGGACTCGTGGTAGGCGATGGTGCGCTTCTCCTTGTCGGTCATCACGCGCCCCTTGCGCTCGGGGCCCGCGATGACGCGCTCCATCGACTCGGTGATGACCTGGTTGGTGATGACCGTCATGTTGCGGCGGGCTGCCAGCAGGGCGGACTCGTTGAGGAGGTTCGCGAGGTCCGCGCCGGTGAACCCGCTCGTCAGGGCGGCGATGCTGTCGAGGTCGACGTCGTCTGCCATGGGCTTGCCCTTCGCGTGGACGGCGAGGATCTTCTCGCGGCCCTCGCGGTCGGGGCGCCCGACGACGACCTGGCGGTCGAAGCGGCCCGGGCGCAGCAGTGCGGGGTCGAGGATGTCGACGCGGTTCGTCGCCGCGATCATGATGACCGAGTCGTTCTGGTCGAAGCCGTCCATCTCGACGAGCAGCTGGTTGAGCGTCTGCTCGCGCTCGTCGTGGCCACCGCCGAGGCCGGCGCCGCGCTGGCGGCCGACCGCATCGATCTCGTCGATGAAGATGATGGCGGGAGAGGCTTCCTTTGCCTGGGCGAACAGGTCGCGTACGCGCGAGGCGCCCACACCGACGAACATCTCCACGAAGTCGGAGCCGGAGATGCTGAAGAACGGCACGCCCGCCTCACCGGCGACGGCGCGTGCAAGCAGCGTCTTGCCGGTGCCCGGAGGGCCCACGAGCAGCACGCCGCGCGGGATCTTCGCTCCCATGGCCTGGTACTTGGCCGGGTTGGAGAGGAAGTCCTTGATCTCTTTTAGCTCCTCGACCGCCTCGTCGATGCCGGCGACGTCGGAGAAGCGCACCTTGGGCGTCTCTTCTGCGGCCTTCTTGGCCTTGGTCTTGCCGAACTGCATCTGCTTGTTGTTGACGCCGTTCATCTGCGACAGGAAGAAGATCAAGAAGCCGAAGATCAAGACGAGCGGCAGAAGCGTCGTGAGAAGCGTCGTGATCCACGTGGAGGTGGTGACGTCTTCGTTGTAGGTAATGTTGGGATGCTGGGCCCTGAGCTCCTGCAGCGAGTCATCACCGGTGTAGGCCGACGTGAAATCGCTTGCCGAGTCGGAGTCTTTCGCGGCCTGGTCTTTGTAGTACGTGCCCTCGAGCGTAGCCGTCGACGCATGGTAGGTCACGTCCTTCACCATCTCGTCTTTGACGGCGGTGACGAACTGGCTCGTGGTGAGCTGGTCTACCGGCTTGCTCGGATTGGAACCGACGACCTGGCTGACCACCAGGGCGACGAGTATCGCGGCGAGCAGCACGTACAAGACGATGTTGCGCGGCGTGTTCCGTTTCTTCTTGGGCGTGTTCGGGTTCTCTTCCACGCACGGTCTCCTTTATCGAGAGCAGTGTTATTACTTTTCGTACATCTCCGGCTTGAGCACGCCGATGTAGGGAACGTTGCGATAGCGCTCGGCAAAGTCGAGGCCATAGCCCACGATGAACTCGCTCGGGCATTCGAACCCGACGTACTTGCAGGTGATGTCGGCCTTCTGCGTGCCTTCCTTGCGGAGCAAGGCGGCAACTTCCAAGGACTTGGGGTTGCGGCTCTGGAGCATCTTCATGAGGTACTTGAGCGTCAGGCCGGAGTCGAGGATGTCCTCGGCGATCAGCACGTCGCGCCCCTCAATCTCGGAGCTCAGGTCCTTGATGATGTGGACGACGCCGGACGACTGGGTCGAGGCGCCGTAGGAGCTCACCGCCATGAAGTCCATCTCGAGGGGCAGCTTGATCTCGCGGACGAGGTCTGCCATGTAGATGGAGGCGCCGCGCAGGACGGAGATGACGAGCAGGTCTTCTGCGTCTGCATAGTCTTTCGTGATCTGCGCACCCAGCTCTGCGACTCGGTTCTTCAGCTGCTCTTCCGAATACAAGACCTTCTCAAAATCTGGATGCATGACGCTCCTAACATCATCGACAACTTCGCCATTATCGCACGGGGCGTGCGATTTCCTTAATTCATCACCGTATTGTCATCTACCTGCCGACATGCGGTGACTATCAAAATATGCATTATTGCGCACGTGAGCAACACAGAAAGCCGTCTGCGATGCGGATTCGTATCCCACCCGACACCTCGGTTGAGAAGTGCGGGGTCGCAAGCCCCCTGACGACGCGCTCTATCTGGGCGGACTCGAGGCGCGCGTCGGGGTTGACCTCGAGTAGCACCCGGCGGATCACGCGGCGCGCGTACGGCCGTGGCAGCTCGGCGAGCGCCGACGTCGGAAAGCGGAACTCGCCCGCAGCGCGCACGAGGTTCTTCCGGACGTTTGCTTCCACGGCACGGGAGACTTCCGCGTCCTCGCTCGCGATGAGGTCCATGGTCCGCGCGAGAGACGCCTCGAACCCCGGGCGCAGATCGCGCAGCACGGGCATGAGCTCGTGGCGGATCCGGCTTCTGAAGTTGGAGCCGTCGTCGTTGGTGGCATCCTCGCGCCACAGCGCGTAGTCCGGCTCGGTCGGATGGCAGCTGCGCAGGTATTCGCGCAGCTCCTCGCGCGTCGCGTCGAGCAGCGGGCGGCGCAGGCGGCCGCGCCTGCGGGGGATGGATCCCAGGCCGCCGGGGCCGGTGCCCACGAGCGAGCGCATGTAGAAGGTCTCGACGCGGTCGTCGAGCGTGTGGGCGGTGCAGACGAGCCCGAGCGAGCGGTCGACGCCCGCACTGTCGCAGATGCCGTCGAGCACCTCGCCTGCCAGCCGGTACCTCTCCTCGCGCGCAACCGCCTCGATGCCGCCGCGGCTTCTCGCGGCGAGCGCGGCGATGTCGACACGCCGCACCTCGCAGGGGACGCCGAGGTTTCTGCACTGCGAGACGACGAATTCCTCGTCGTCATCGGCATCCATCCCCCTGAGCTGGTGATTGACGTGCAGCACGTGCAAATCGCAGCGCTGCGCGGGCACGAGCGAGCGCGCCAGCATCCGCACGAGGCGGTCCTTTGCCTGCTGCGCCTCGTCCAGCTTGAACATGACCGTGCCCGTCCCATGCACGTAGCGGACCGCCAGCTCGAGAAGCGCCGTCGAGTCCGACCCACCCGACACCATGAGGAGGACGGGGATCTTGCGCATTGTCTGCTGCGCCATACTCACCACCTGTGGTTTATCCAAAGAGCAGCCGCAGCGCCCGTGCCGCAGCTGCCCTGCGAAAAACGTGCCCCACGAAGGAGCGCTACTTCGATTCCTCGGCAAGGGAGCTCAAGATCTCTCCCACGCAGCGCTTGACCTCGTGCTTCGTCTTCTCGATGTCGATGGTCAGGTACTCGCCGTCTCGGTAGAGGACCTTGCCGTCGCACATGGTCATGACCACATCCGCCGCGTTCGCGCTGTACACCAGGTTGACCGCCATGTCGTAGACCGGCGTCATCCACGGCGTGTCGATATCCATGACAATGAGGTCAGCCTTCTTGCCCGGCGCGAGCACGCCGCAATCGTCGCGCCCCTGCGCCTTCGCGCCGCCGGCCGTGAGCATCCTGAGCACGTCTTTGGCGGGGATGACCGTCGGGTCGAGGGCGTTGCCCTTCTGGCTGCAGGCGAGCAGGTAGGCGCTCTGCAGCATGTTGTGCGTGTTGTTCGACGCCATGCCGTCGGTGCCCATCGAGAGGTTCACGCCCGCGTCGAGCATCTTCTGGACGGGTGCAAAGCCGCTGGCGAGCTTCATGTTGGATGCCGGGTTCAGGCTCACGTTCACGCCCTTGCGCTTGAAGATCTCGATGTCGGAATCTTCCACCCACACGCAATGAGCCGCCGTGGTCGGGCTGTCGAACACGCCGCAGTGCTCGAACCAGGCGGCGGGCGTCATGCCGCCGTGCCGCTGCTTGCACTCCTCGTGCTCGGATCTCGTCTCGGAAAGGTGCAGGTGGATGTTGGCGTTGTGCGCCTTCGCCTCTTGCGCCACGCGGCGCACCATGCCCTCGGGCGTCGTGTACTCGCCGTGGATGCACATGTCGATCTTGACGCGCCCGCCCCCGGCGTTCTGGTAGTTCTCGAAGAGCTCCCGGTTGACGGCCGCGACCGGCAGGCTGTCGTAGCCGGTCTCGACGAAGCACATCGTGCCGCCGTCGGTGTGGTTTGCCTTCATGCCCGCCTCAAGTGTCGCGTTGGCGCGGTCGATGGTCGCGAAGTACATGTCCGTGTAGCTGACGACGCCGTAGCGCAGCATTTCCGCCTGGGAGAGCATCGTGCCCCAATAGTGGTGCTTGCGCTCCATGTCCATCTTGCCCTCGAACGGCCAGACTGTGTCGTTGAGCCATTGCTGCAGCGGCTGGTTCTCGGCGTATCCGCGAAGAAGCGTCATGGGCGTGTGCGCATGCGTGTTGTAGAAGGCGGACATGAGGAGCTTGCCCGCGCCGTCGTAGCGCTCCCCGAAGCGCTCGGGCTGCTCGGGTTCGGCATCTCCCACGTAGGTTATCGTGTCGCCCTCGACCCCGACGTACCTGTCCTTCTTGTAGTCGAGGTTCTCGTCAAGAATATCGATGTTGCTGAAAAGCATATGAACGTCCCTTCGCCATTAGTAGACGTCATCCAATAATACACGTTCCCAGATTTGCGCCGTAAAACGCGATGCGAAAAAGCAGCGGGGGCTATTTGCGCCGTTTGTGGTCGCGCCGCATCCACAGCAGGTCCCAGATGGCGAGCACCATTCCCGCGAGGATGCAGAAAAAGCCAAACGCCGGGACGCCGGCGATCTCTGGCTCGAGCCCCGTCGTGCACAGGATGCACGACCCCAAAAACAGCATGCCCGCCAGCAGGGCCAGCGTGAAGTGGTCGATCGAGCTGCCCAGGTCCTCGCGCGTGACCTTGTCGGCGCTGAAGCTCATGGCGGCCTTGACCTGCCCTTTCTGGAGCATGTCAAGCGTGTCTGCCATCTTCGTGGGAAGTCCGACCGTCGCCTCGACGCCGTCCACGCCCGAGTTGAGCAGGTCGCGCAGGTACTTCTCGACCATGCCGTCGTCGAAGTGCGCGCTCATGTACTCCTGGATGGCCGACATGATGCTGACGTCGCCGGAGATCACGTGGAGCGACCCCTCGAGCGTCACGAGCCCGCGCGCCACGTTCAGAATCGACGGGTTGAACTCGAAGCCGCCCATGGCCATGTTGCCGATGAGGTCCTGCAGAAGCGCGCCGGTATCGAGGCTCTGCAGGTCCACCGAGGCGTATTGCTGGATGAGCAGATCGCAGGTGGAGAGCAAGACGGTATGGTCGATGGGCCCCGTCGGGCGGACCAGCACCTGGATTGCCTTCATGAGGCCGTGGGAGTCCCTGCGCGCGATGGCGGTCATGACGTTTTTGGTCGCCTCGCGCTCGACGCCCGTCAGCATGCCCATGATGCCGAAGTCGATCCACTCGATGCCGTCGAACTCCCCGTCTTCGTTGCTTGTGAGGATCATGTTGCCCAGATGGGGGTCGGCATGGAACAAGCCATCGTCGAGCACCTGCTCCATCCAGTTCTTCGCGATGAGATGGGCGAGGTCCTTGCGCTTGTCCTCCGGAATCTTCTCGAGGACGCCGTCTTGCTCGAGGCGCGGCCCACGCGCGAAGTCCATCGTCAGCATGAGCGACGTGCTGTACTTCTCGAAGGCACGCGGGGACTTGACGCCCTCGCGCGACACGTTGTTGCTGTGGAAGCGGGCGAGGTAGCGCATCTCGATGGTGAGGTCCATCTCGTCTTTGGACGTGCGCTCCAGCTCGTCGAGGAGCTGCTCGAACGAGATCTGCGCCGAGCTCGTGTTGATGAACTCGTAGGTGGCGAGCAGGCGGCGCATGAGCAGGATGTCCTTTGCGACGACCTCGGCAACACCCGGCCGCATGACCTTGACCGCGACCTCGTCGCCCGTCTCCTTGAGGATGGCGCGGTGCACCTGCGCGACGGACGCCGAGCCCAGCGGATGCTCGTCGAGCACGGAGAACACCTCCGTGTACGGGCAGCCGAGCTCCTCGTTGATCGTCTTGACGACGGTGTCGAAATCGACCGGCTCGACGTCTGCGCGCAGCTTGCCAAACTCGTCGCAGTACTCTTTGGGCAGCACATCGGGATGCGTGGAAGCGATTTGGCCGAGCTTGACGAACGTCGGGCCGAGTTCCTGCAGGATGGCGACTGCCTTCTTCGGCGTCAGCCCCTGCGTCGTCACCTTGTACTTGCGGATGATCTTGAAGATCTCGCGCATGCGCTTCGAGCTCGTCTTGTCCTCGACAGACAGACGAGCCAGTTTGACGGCTTCTTGGAACGTCGGCATGCGCGCATCACTCCCAAATCATGAGAACTCGGCTTCCTTACCTGCAAGCATTGTAGCAAGCAAAGCTCGGGCGCCCGCATGCATGCGCCTAGCGAGCGTATTTTTCCATCAGGCTGCCGCCGCATGACGAACCACATCCTGCAGCGCACGAGTAGCAGATCGGGTTGGCCGCAATGCGCCGCTGCGCAAGCGGGGTATCGACGATGTCGCGGACGTTTTTCGGCCCGTCGATGGACAGGCCGAGCACGTGGTTGGCCTCGCAGTCGTACAGCCCGCCGTCGTAGTCGACGTTGATCTGCGTGCGGCACATGATCCGCGCGACGACGGCGGCGTTGTAGTTGTCGGCCAGCAGCTTGAGGTAGTAGTCGAACTTGCCCTGCGACTTCAGCTTGTTGGCAAAGCGCCCCAGGTTGTAGTTGTTGAACGCGTACAGTCCGTTGAAGTCGACGTGCTCGGTGTTCGCGAGCTCGTAGCGGTAGAACTCCTCGAGGTCGCCTTGGTCCGGCGGGAGGAAGGGGCCATCGACGTTGTAGACGAGGTCGATCTGCAGCTCGGGATCGCGCCCGTAGCCGCGCTCGTTGAGGTCGCGCAGCACGGCGATGATGCGGTCGAACGAGCCGTTGCCGCGTTGCTCGTCGGTACCTGCGGCGTTGAAGTAGGGCAGCGAGGTGACGATCTTCACCTTGTTGTCCACGTAGACGTCTTTGAGATGCTCGTATTCCGGCATGTCGAGGATGCACAGGTTGCTGCGCACGATGACCTCGTCGGCGATCTTCGCGCTCTGCTGGATGTACCATTCGAGCTCGGGGTTCATCTCGGGCGAGCCGCCCGTGATGTCCATGACCTCATAGCCGCCGGTTGTAAACGCGGCAAGACATGCCTCCATGGTCTCGCGCGACATCGTCTCGTCACAGCTGGGGCTGCAGTTCAAGAAGCAGTGATTGCACGCCAGGTTGCAGCGATACCCGAGGTTTACCTGCATGGTGCGCAGCTGCGCGGTGTAAAGCAGCTGCTTGTCGTGGATGAAGTCTCCAAACGGCTCGATGCCGAGCTTGGCGCACGAGCGCTCGAGCGACTCGAGGCTGACTTCCTCCTTGCCCCGCGCGATGCGCAGCGCCTCGTTTGCCCGCTCGAAGTCGAACAGGCCGATGTTGTCCTTGCGCGGCGTCACGAGGAAGTGCTTTGCGTAGCGGCTCGACTGCAGGTACGTAGCCATGTTGCCGCTGATCGCCACGGGGCGCCCCTTGATGAGGCGCACCTCCTTCGACAGGTCGAAGTAGCGCTTGTTCTCGGGGATGGTGCCCAGGTACGTCGCCGTCTGCTGGTAGTCCTCCTCGCGGTCCTCGAAGTCGGCGCACTTGACCGCGCGCACCGTGTGCGAGGAAAAGCCGATGCAGCCGAGCTTGGTCGCGATCTGGAAGTCGCCGATGTGCACCTCTTCTTCCTCGACGTCGAAGAAGGCGTTGATGCCGTTGGCCGCGAGCATACGGCGGAAATCCTCGACGTACATCGCTCCCGAGAGGCACTCCCCTCTCAGAATCGGGTCGTCGTAGAAGCCCTCCGGCACGCGCCGGTCGGAAAAGATGTCGGAGAAGTACAGCTCGCCGCCGGGCTTGAGCACGCGGAAGATCTCTTTGAACAGCTGCTCTTTGAACGGGGACAGGTTGACGACGCAGTTGGACATGACCACGTCGACGCTCTCGTCGGGAACCGCTTGCATGTCCTCGATGTAGCTCTCGATGAACTCGACGTTGCTCTTCTCGAGTCCGAGCGCGGCAATCTGCGACGCCTCGTGGCTCCGGGCGAACTCGAGCTGGCTCGGCGTCATGTCGACGCCGATAACGTGGCCGTTGGGGCCGACGAGCTTTGCGGCGACATACACATCGCGCCCCGTCCCGCACCCGAGGTCGAGCACCGTGCACCCTTCAAGTGCCGGCGGCAGCGGCGAGCCGCAGCCGTAGAAGTGCGCGATGATGTCGGGGTCGATGTCCTTCAAGACATCGAGCACGTATTTGGGAGGAGTCGAGGCGCAATCGCACGCGTTGGTGCGCAGCGATTCGCCGTCCTCGAGCGAATCGTAGTAGTCGCTCACCATGCGACGAATCTCTTCATCGGTCTTGATCGTGCCCATTGGTCTCCCTTCGTGCGAAAAAAGTCATCCGCCATTGTACGCGCCTCTTAGAGCAATGCAGGTAACAGTATCGCGCAAATACAGGAAGCCCGCTACAAAGCGGGCTTCCGAGAGGTTCCTATGAGGGAAAGATGTCGCTAGGCTTGCGCCTCCTCCTCGGCCTCTTCCGCAGCGATGCGCGCCTTTGCCTCCTTGCCGCCGTGATGCGCCTTGGCACAGGACGCGACGGCGCCGGACAGGGCGAACAGAGCGATGGCGTTGGGGATGACCATGAGCTGGTTGAACATATCCGCCAGCTCCCAGACGAGGTCGTTGGAGAGCAGCGAGCCCATGAAGATGAAGACGAGGGCGATCACGAAGAACGGCATGACGCCCTTCTTGCCGAACAGGTACTCGACGTTGATACGCGCGAACAGGTTCCAGCCGATGATCGTCGAGAACGCGAAGAAGAGCAGGCAAATCGCCACGAACGCGTTGCCAAAACCCTCTCCGAAGAACGTGCCGAACGCGACCTGGGCCATGTTCGTCTTGTCGAGCCCGGCGGTAACGCCCGTGGCGTCGACCGTCATCGGGCCGTTTCCGCAGTAGAGCACGCTGATGACGACGAGCGCGGTCATGGAGACGACGACGATCGTGTCGATGAAGACGCCGATCATGGCGACGACGCCCTGGTCATGCGGGTCTTTGACCTTTGCCATCGCATGGGCGTGCGGCGTGGAGCCCATGCCGGCCTCGTTGGAGAACAGGCCGCGCTTCGCGCCCTGGCTCAAAGCCGCGATGATGCCGAACGTCACGCCGCCGACCGACGCCTGCGGGTTGAAGGCGCAGGTGAAGATGAGCTCGAACGCGGGGATGATGTTCTGCCAGTTCATGACGAGCACCACAAGGCTGCCGACGATGTAGAGCAGGGCCATGATCGGGACGAGCTTCTCGGTGACCGCGGCGATACGCGTGACGCCGCCGATGAAGATGAAGCCGCCGATGAGCACGACGACAAGGCCCATGACCCAGGTGGGGATGCCGAAGGCCGTGTTCATGGTCGCCGCGATGGAGTTCGACTGGACCATCGAGCCCATGAAGCCGAGCGCGAGGATGATGGCCACGGAGAAGAACCCTGCGAGGAACTTGCCGCCGGCCCCCTTGAAGGCGGTGCGGATGTAGTAGACCGGGCCGCCGTGGACGCGACCGTCGTCATCGACATGACGGGTCTTCTGCGCCATGACCGCCTCGGCGTAGTTGGTGGCCATGCCGAGGATGGCGATGAGCCACATCCAGAAGATGGCGCCCGGGCCGCCGATCAGAATCGCGCCGCATGCACCGACGATATTGCCCGTGCCGACCTGCGCGGCAACCGCCGTCGCGAGCGCCTGGAACGAGCTGATGCCGCCATGATGCTTGCCGCCGTGCAGCGAGAATCCGCCGAAGACGCGACGCATGCCCTCGCCAAAACAGCGGAACTGCACGCCGCGCGTGCGGATGGTGAAGAACAAACCCATCGCGACGAGCAAGATGATCAGCACGTAGTTCGACAGATACGAGTTGATGGTCTGAACGATGGTGAGAAGCACTGCTTCCATGAAATAAAAAACCTCCTCCAGTCTAATAAAACAATCCAGAGAAGGTCACAAATGATGCACGTTATGTACGCGTCGGCTCTGTCCGTTTGCCTGAGAGATTCAGCCTGGCTATATGCCCGACCTTGCACCTTCGGCACTCATTTAAGAGATTCTCCAGAGGCTTCTCCCCGCCCGGTCTCTTTTCGGATTCCGAACGGATCAATGAAGCAACACAGCGGGAATTATGCACTTCATGCACCACCCGCGCAATAACTTTTTGGAAATAGTGCCGCGCATGGCACGAGGGGCCGTGGGTATCGTGTCAGTTTGGTTCGGAGGGACACCCCGACCTGTCCCTCCGTGTCATACGGGCACGGCGATTTCGCCTAGCGGCGCCCCTCGTCTGCCATGCCGAAGCACTCGGTGAAAAACACCTGGGCGTCGAGGTCGTAGCGCTCGCACACCTCGTCGAGCGCGTCGTCCATGAGCCGCGCGAGCTTGCGCGACGGGCACACGGCGCGCGCGTTCACGATCACGCTGAGGTTGCGATGCGCGGCCTCGGTCTTGTGCTCGTACTCGATGTCGTAGTCGACGCCGATGAGAGACGCCTTCACGTAATCGTCGTCGCAGATGCCGTACAGCTTGAGGTGCGGAACGTTGCCCTTGCGCTCGATCAGCCCGAGCCTGATCTCCTCGATGAAATCGTCCACGACCTCGTTGTAGTCGATTTCGCTGCCATCGAGCGTCTTGAAGTACAGGCGGCGGTTGTACCACGTGAGCACCGCCTCCGCCTGTGCATAGTCGGGCCCCGCATAATCGATCTCGACGTGGCGGCAGGCGGTTCCGTTGTGGATGAGGAAGTCCGCGAGTTCGGGGATGCCCGTCCCCTCCCGCGCGCTGATGGCGAGCACGGGGACGCTGCAGCTCTGCCGCAAAAACGACAGGTAGCGCTCGATTTCCTCGTCGCTCAGCGTGTCGATCTTGTTCAAGACGACGACGTCGCCCTCCTCGACCTGCTGCTCGAGCAGGAACTTCAGCTCCTGCGGCAAGTTGATATCCGCCTGTTCGGGCATGACCATCCGCAGGCGCTCGGGGTCGACGATGACGGCAAGCGGGCCGAGCTCGAACTCGTCGGCGTTGTCCCGCAGAATCTGCTTGTAGACGTGCTCGACCGTGCCGACGCCGCACCCCGGGATGTCGCTCATGACGAGCTTGGCGCCGTCCCGGTCGCGCATGCGTCTGATCTTGTCCACCGTGTTGTCCATCTGGTAGCAGATGCACCCGGAAGAAATCTCCTCGACCGTGCACCCGTTCTCGCGTGTCAGGTTGGTGTCCACGAGCTGCGCGCCGAGGTCGTTGGCGATGATGCCGACCTTCTCGACGTTTTTGTCCATGTACTCCGCGAGCGCGATCATCGTCGTCGTCTTGCCCGCGCCCAAAAACCCGCTTACCACGAGAAACTCTATCTTGTCCACGTCACGCCCCTTCACGAGCTGCCATCTCGAGCTGAATTACTGTTGGTCTACTATAGTACCGTATCTACTATTAGAACATTACCATTTGAAAACCTAGCGCTCAGCCAAAAACGGTAGGTCGCGGCGCTTGAACCGGGCGATCATCTCGCTCGTGAGAGAGACGCCATCTTCTTCCTCGGTGATCTCATCCCTCGAGACCCATGCGCCGTATCCGAGCTCGTCTTCCTGCAGCGTGATGGTGGCATCTCCATCGAGCTCGCAGAAGTACCCGAGCAGCAGATTGCTCGCGTAGCCCCAGGGCTGGCTCTTGTAGTAGCGGATGTTCTTGACGCGCAGCCCCACCTCTTCGCGCACCTCGCGTTCGACCGTCTGCTCGGCCGCCTCGCCAATCTCGACGAACCCCGCGACGAGCGCGCGCTTCGGGCTGTCCGTGTTCCACGCATACTTGGTGAGCAAGATCTTGTCGCCGTCCACCACCGCGACGATGACCGCGGGCGCGATCTTCGGGTAGACGATGTTGCCGCAGCTCCTGCACTCGAGCGCGCGCTCGGTGTGGGAATACGCCAGCAGCTTTCCGCAGCGCCCGCACCTGACGTTGTCCCGATACCACTCATGCAGGTGAAAGCCCGTGATTGCCGCAAACGCGCGTGCGCGATTGGCAGACTCGCGCACGTCTTTCATGTGGACGAACCCGTACCCTTCCGGTTGCGGTGGCAGGCGTCGGAACACGTCTTTTTCCGGACGCGCGATGAAGAAGCGCTCGCCATCGACAGAAAACGCGTAGACGCACGGGCAGTCGGTGTCGAGTTCGGCAAACGTCGGGTAGTCCAGCTTCGCAGCATCTCCCTGGCGCACCAGGACCGAGTTGTGGGGGTCCCCCGCCACGCGGTCGCGGTAGACCAGCACGCGGTCGTGTGCTGCGGGTTTTGCGAAGACGATCTGGTTATCGAACGAGTGAGGCGCGATGTCTTGAATCATGGCGGCTCCAATGCTTGGGAATTGTCGTTTCGTCCATGCTACTTCGTTCTCGCGCGCACGGCAGCCCACTTTTCCCGCGAGCGTCTCGAAGCCGCATGCTCCGCTCGCATGCCCCGTCTAAATTAGGGCTTGCACATATATTGGACTGTGTCCTATACTAGGCAACGTCAACTCATATTCCGCGCTTTCGCGGCTGATTGCCATGGCACAGCACAGCCGCAACGAGTTGGGGTATCTCGGCTGGTAGGCGGCTGGGGTACCCCGCTTCGAAACACAGACCAGCAAGCCGCCTTTTGGCGGTTTTTTCATGTCCGTATGCAGGCCGACGCACTCGATGGCATTCGCGCTGCGCTCCGGACGCCTATCGCCCCGGCAACAATGTTTCTTCAATTATCTAGAAGGAGTGGCGTAGTATTATGGCAGTCAAAATCAACGAAAGGAAATCCTTAATGTGGTCTGCCTGCCACC
The DNA here is from genome assembly GCA_051876145.1 of Coriobacteriales bacterium. Taxonomy (GTDB): domain Bacteria; phylum Actinomycetota; class Coriobacteriia; order Coriobacteriales; family QAMH01; genus CACZQA01. The sequence continues at coordinate 15,713 of JBJEHP010000312.1, forward strand.
CGAAATCCGAAGAAGAGCTCAACGAGTGCTCGCAGCTCGGCAAGAGCCTGAGCCGACTGACCCAGCCCTCGATCCTCGCGGCACTCGCGCGCGCTGACAAGCCGCAGCATGGCTACCTCATCATTCAGGAAATGACCAAGAGCCCCATGTTCGGCGGGAGCTCCCCCGACCCGACCGGCGTCTATCGCATCCTCAAGCAGATGGAGAACAACGGGCTGGTCACGAGCGCATGGGACACCTCGGAATCCGGCCCCGCCAAGCGCTGCTACAGCCTCACCGAAGAGGGCCGCGCGTGCCTACGGCGCTGGGTCGACGCCCTTGCCTGCTACAGCGCAAGCATCCAGGAGCTGCGCATGATCGCCTGCGACTCCCTCGGCATCGAGGTTCCCGACCTGCCCGTATGCCTTCACGACCCCGCAGAGGCGCTCGCGAAAGACGAATAGCCCCACGGCGACGTGAATTCGCCCCCAAAGGCCCCGCGCCAATACAGGTGCGGGGCCTTTTCTATCCCGGGCGCTCTATCCCAGGCGCTCTATCTCAGATGCGCACGGGGGTGGGTCGAGAGATATTCCTCGCGGATGTGCGCCCGGTCGACATGCGTGTAGATCTGCGTCGTGGAGATATCGCTGTGCCCGAGCATCTCCTGCAAGATGCGCAGGTCCGCCCCGCCTTCGAGCAGGTGCGTTGCGAAGCTGTGGCGCAGCGTGTGCGGGTGCAGCCCCTCGAGTCCTACGCGCCTGCCGTACGTTTCGACCATCTTGCAGACCGCGCGTCTGGTCAGGCGCCCGCCACGCGCGTTGAGAAACACCGCTGCCGGCTCTTTGGGCGCGTCTTGCCCCTTGGTGTGCAGGTACGGCCGTCCCTCGTCGAGGTACTTCTCGAGCGCCGCCCTTGCGGTGCCCAGCAGCGGCACGATGCGCTCCTTGCCGCCCTTGCCGCGCACGCGCACGAGCCCCTCGTCCAGCAGCAGGCTGGAAAAGTCGAGGCCGCACAGTTCGCTCACGCGCAGCCCGCAGCCGTAGAGGACCTCGAGGATGGCGCTGTCGCGCAACCCGGCGGGCGTTGCGGGGAACGGCTGGTCCAGCAGCGCGGCAATCTGTTCGACCGTCACCGCCTCGGGCAGGCGGGCGGGCTTGCGCGGGAGCGGCACGGACGAGGCGGGGTCCTTCTCGGTCATGCCCTCCCGCACGCAGAAGCGGTGAAACCCCTTGACGGCCGCGACGTGGCGCTCGACGCTGCTCGCCGCGTACGCGCGGCGGCGCAGGTCCTCGAGATAGTCGGTGACCGTGTCGCGCTCGATGTCCTCGAGCTGCTCGCAGCCGTCCGCGCGCACGAACCCGAGGTAGTCGGCGAGGTCTCTCCCGTAGTTCTCGACGCTCGCCTTGGACAGCCCCCGCTCGACGGTCAGGAACATGAGGTACTCGTCAAGGCACGCGGAAAAGCCCCCGAGGTCTTCGCGGGGACGCGCCTTGACCTCGCGGCTGCTCACCGCCCTGCCGCCTGCAGCCCCAGTGCGACGGCGAGCTTGGCGGTGTTCTCGAGGTCCTCGACCTTGAGGCATTCGTCTACCGAGTGGAAGTTCGTCATGCCCGTCGAGACGACCAGGGGCTCCACGCCCAGCTCGATGTACATGTTCGCGTCGGTGCCGCCGGCGGACTTGACGGTATCGGGCGAAAGCCCGACGGATCGCGCGGCGTCGTTGAACAGCTTGACTGCCGGCGCATCTGCATCCAGGCAGAACCCGGAGTACTCGAGGTTCCAGTCGATGCGGACGCGCGCCCCCGTCTGCGCGGCGGCGTTGCGCATCGCCTCGTCCATGCCGTCGTGGACGCGGTCGACGTCTTCCTTCTCGATGGCGCGGCACTCGCCGGTCAGCAAGCAGGAGGGCGCGACGACGTTGTTGGCCGAGCCGCCCCGTATCGTCCCGATATTCGACGCGCAGTAGTCCCCGACAGCCCCGAGCAGGCCGCCCTCGCGCATGCCCGCGATGGCAGCGGAGGCCGCCTCGATGGCGCTGATGCCCTTCTCGGGGGCGACGCCCGCGTGGCTTGCCTTGCCCATGAACTCAGCCTCGAACGTGTAGTGGTACGGAGCTGCGAGACACGCGAGCCCCACGTCCCCTTCCCCGTCAAAGACGAAGCACGGCTCGCCCTGCTCGAAGGTGCCAGCCGAGAGGTTCTTCGCGCCGCAGCACCCGACCTCTTCTTGGATGCTGAAGATGACCTTCACCGTCGCATGGGGCTCATCGCCCTCGCTCAAGGTGCGTACCGCCTCGATGATGGAGGCGACGCCGACCTTGTCGTCCCCGCCCAGAACCGTCGTGCCGTCAGAGCGGATGACGCCATCTTCTATGACGGGAGTGACCCGCTCGCATGGCTGCACGCAGTCGAGGTGCGCCGTCATGATGACAGACCCGGGAGCGGTGCCGGGGAGCACGGCATACAGGTTGCCCGTGTCCGAACCGATGCGCTCGCCCGCGTCGTCGATTTCGACCGTGCACCCGCACGCGCGCAATGCAGCGGCGCAGTATTCGGCCGCCGCTCCCTCGTGCCCTGATGGGGAGCTCGTGGTGACAAGGTCGAGAAACGTGTTGAGTAGACGTTCGCTGTTCATGAAAATGCCCCTTTCTTTCGCCCAATCTTCACGCAGATGACGGGCAGAAAGCAAGGGGCAATCAGAATCGGGGAGGTACTAGGCCTCGCGCCTTTCGATGGCGGCCGCGACCAGGCCGTTGAACAGCGGATGCGGGCGCGTCGGGCGCGACTTGAACTCGGGGTGTCCCTGGCTCGCGATGAAGAAGGGATGGTCTTCGAGCTCGATCATCTCGACGAGGCGGTCGTCGGGCGAGACGCCGCTCACGACGAGGCCGGCCTCGATGAGCCGCTGCCTGAACTGGTTGTTAACCTCGTAGCGATGGCGATGGCGCTCGTAGATGAGGGGCGAGCCGTACAGGCGCTCCGCCAGCGTGCCCGGCGCGACCTTGCACGGGTACGACCCGAGCCGCTGCGTGCCGCCCATGTCCGCGACGTCGCCCTGCTCCGGCATCAGGTCGATGACCGGATACTCGAGGTCGTCGCCGAACTCGCCCGATGAGGCGCCCGGCATGCCCGCCACATCGCGGGCGTATTCGCAGACAGCCGCCTGCAGGCCCAGGCAGATGCCGAGGAACGGCACGTTGTGGGTACGCGCGTAGCGCACGGCGCAGATCTTGCCCTCGAACGCGCGCACGCCAAAGCCGCCCGGCACGAGGATGCCGTCCATCTTGCCGAGTATCGAGTCGACGTTCTCGTCGTTGAGGTTCTCGCCGTCGACGAGGTGCACGTTGGTGCGGTGGCAGTTCGCAACACCCGCGTGGTGCAGCGCCTCGATGACGGAGAGGTAGGCGTCGGGCAGCCCGACGTACTTGCCGACGATCGCGATGTCGACGGGCGCGTCGCACGTCGCCTCCTGGTGGAGGTACTGCTCCCAGGTCTCCAGATTGGCCTCGCGCACCTCAAGCCCCAGACGGCGCAGCACGCGCTCGTCGAAGCCCTGCTGGTACAGGCTCATGGGAACCTGGTAGATGCTCGGGGCATCGACGCAGGCGAACACATGGTCTTCGTCGACGTCGCAGAACATCGAGATCTTCGACTTGATGCGGTCCGAGATGTCGCGGTCGGAGCGGAGCACCAGAAAATCGGGCTGGACACCCAGCGACTGGAGCTCCTTGACGGAATGCTGGGTCGGCTTGGTCTTGAGCTCGTGAGCTGCCGAGATGTACGGGACGAGCGTGCAGTGCACGAACGCGACGTTTTCCGGACCGCACTCGCGGCGCCACTGGCGGACCGCCTCGATGAACGGCTGCGACTCGATGTCTCCGACCGTTCCGCCCACTTCCGTGATGACGATGTCGGCAGACGTCTGGTCGGCGATGCGCTTGATGCGCTCTTTGATGGCGTTCGTGACGTGCGGGATGACCTGCACCGTACCACCCAAGAAGTCGCCGTGGCGCTCGCGGGCGATGAGCGCCTGGTAGATGGAGCCCTGCGTGACGTTTGACTCGCGCGTGAGATTCTCGTCGATGAAACGCTCGTAATGCCCCAGGTCGAGATCGGACTCGAGCCCGTCGTCCGTGACGAATACCTCGCCGTGCTGGAACGGGCTCATCGTGCCCGGGTCGACGTTGAGATAGGGATCCATCTTCTGCATGGTCACTTTATAGCCACGCGATTTGAGGAGGGTGCCCAACGATGCCGCCGTGATCCCCTTGCCCAAAGACGAGACGACGCCACCGGTTACGAAAATGTGCTTTGCCATACAGCATGCTCCTCACAGCCAAAATCACTACAAAAAATATGGCCACGCAGCAATGCATAGGCCCTGCCTATCTTAGAGTCTTGGACAAGCGCGAACTGCCTCGAGCGGCAGGCTTAACAAAAACTTAATGAAACTGCCGAAGCGCCGCCGCACGTGGATATTGCATAAAGGCGTGGCACGTTGCCGCATATGCCAGTACTATGTCTACCCATGAACACTTCAAAGACTTCGCAAACAGACGAGCAGCCCTCGTCGAGCGCACGCTCAATCGCAAAATCGACGGGAATGATGTCCGCGCTCATCCTCGTCTCCCGCATCACGGGCTTCATCCGCACCTGGGCGATGGCGTTCGCCCTGGGCAACACCTTCCTCGCCGCCTCCTACTCGTTGGCAAACAACCTGCCGAACATGATCTACGAGCTTGTCGCGGGCGGCGTGCTCTCCACCGCGTTTTTGCCCATCTACATGCAGCAGCGCAACGCGCATTCGCGCGAGGCCGCCAACGACTACGTGAGCAACCTGCTCTCCATCGCGGTCGTGTTCCTGGGCCTTGTCTCGCTGGCGGCGAGCATCTTCGCCCCGCAGGTCATGATCACGCAGAGCCTGTTCTCGTCTGCGAGTAACGACACCGTCGAAGCCGCGGTCTGGTTCTTCAGGTTCTTCGCGTTCCAGATCGTCTTCTATGGCCTGAGCGCGATCTTCTCCGGCGTGCTCAACGCCGAGCGCAGGTACTTCTGGCCGTCGGTGAGCTCGGTGTTCATGAACATCATCACCATCGTCACCTTCTTCGGCTACCCGCTCGTCAACGGCATGGGCACAGGGGCGGGCATCACCTGGCTCGCCGTCGGGACGACGCTCTCGATCGCCGTTCTCGCGTTCGTCCAGGTCCCCGCGCTCGTGAAAAGCGGGTATCGCTTCCGCTTCTTCATCGACCTGCACGGCGAGGGCCTGCGCGACACCGTCAAGCTCGCGCTGCCCGCCATCGCGTGCACGGCAATCAACCTCGTGTCTTTGAGCTTCATGAACTCGACCGCCCTGCACGTCGCAGACAACGGCCCCTCGTCCGTCAGCTACGCATGGATGTGGTACCAGTTCCCCTACGGCGTTCTTGGCGTGGCGCTGTCCACCGCCATGTTCACCGAGATGTCCGATGCGATGTCGCGCGGCGACTACGACCGCTTCAAGCGGCAGCTCAACTTCGGGTTGCGGACGACGTGGCTGCTCATCATCCCCATGGCGGTCATGGTGTTCGTATGCGCAGCCCAGCTCATCGGCCTGTACTCGGCCGGCCGCTTCACGGCGCAGGATATCGCCCCCATCGCGAACCTGCTGCGCGGATGGGCCATCGCGCTGCCGCTCTACGCGGGCTACATGGTCTTGTACCGCGCGTATTCCTCGCTCAAGGACCTGAAGACCATCGCGCTGTGCAACCTGTTCTTGACCGTCGTGCAGGTGTTTCTCTACATGCTGCTCACCGGGGTCATCACGCTGCCGGGCCTTCCCACGCTCGAGCTGGGGCTCATCGGCATCCCCTGCGGCGACATCGTGTTCTACGCACTCATGATGGTGCTGCTGCTGCTCGTCTTGCGCCGCAGGATCGGCGGGTTCGAGTTCAAGAGCACGCTCGTCGCCACCTGCAAGGTGCTCGTCGCGAGCGTTGTCGGAGGCGCCGTCAGCGCCGCTCTCATCGCCGCGCTCGGGCTCGTGCTCGATCTGCAGACCATCGGGGGCAGCCTCGTCGCGCTCGTCGTCGCCGGCGGCATCGGGCTTGCGCTCATCTTCGTGCTTTGCCGCGTGTTCGGGATTACCGAAGTCGCGACCATGGCACGGCGCATCGCCGAGAAGGTACGGCGCCGCTAGGCGATGTCGATTTCGCTGCGGTCGTCGCGCAATTCGTTGGGCATCACGCGGATGTCCTCGAATCCCATCTCGCGAAACGCCTTGGCCGTGCGGTGCGGGATCGTGATATCGGATTGGAACTGCCCGCAGTACTCGAGCGCCTGCACAAGCGTCACGTTGTGGTACAGGTCGGCAATCGTGTCCACATCGGGCACATC
>JBJEHP010000313.1:0-5567 GCA_051876145.1 Coriobacteriales bacterium
TGCCAGAGATATGGGCCAGAACCTGATGGCCATTCTCGAGCTCGACCTTGAACATAGCATTGGGAAGCGGCTCGACTACCGTGCCCTCAAGCTCAATCGCATCTTCTTTGCTCAACTCAGTACAGCTCTCTCTCAAAAATTAGTACACAAGCAATCGTATATGTTACTGCAATACGACAAGAATTATCAAGAACCTATTTGTGTTATTCCTCTGTAAGGACGAGCGGCCCCTTGTCGGTAATCGCGATGGTGTTCTCGAAATGCGCAGCGGGCTTTCCGTCTACCGTGACGACGCCCCACCCGTCTTTCTCGACGCGAACGCGATACGAGCCTGCAGTGATCATCGGCTCGATGGCGATGACCATACCGGGCTTGAGCTTTACGCCCCTGCCCTTCTTGCCATAGTTGGGAACATCGGGCTTTTCATGCATGACGTGCCCGACCCCATGTCCCACATAGTCGCGCACGACGCCAAAGCCCCGAGACTCGGCGTAGTCTTGGACCGCGAAGCCAACATCGCCGAGCGTGTTGCCGGGCCACGCCGCGCGAATTCCAGCCCACATGGCCTCCCTCGTCACCGTGCACAGCTGCCGTTTTTCCGAAGAAACCTCGCCGACTGCAAAGGTGTAGGCGTTATCCCCCACCCAGCCATTGACCGTCGCGCCCGTGTCGATGGAGATGATGTCTCCCTCTGCGAGGATGACGTCATCTGAGGGAATGCCATGAACGACTTTCTCGTTGACGGAGGCGCAGATAGACCCGGGAAACCCACCATAGCCCTTGAACGTGGGGGTTCCGCCTTCAAGGCGAATCACATTCTCGACGAAACTGTCCAGCTCGCGTGTTGTGACGCCCGGGGCGATTATGTCCCCAACCATGCGGAGGGCCAGCGCGCTTACGCGGCCGGCCTCCCTCATGGCCTCAATTTCTTGAGGCGTCTTTAGCTGTATTCCGTCTTTTCTCAGACGAAACGACATTATTTGATTGCGGCCTTGATTGCCTCGAAGACCTCGTCCGGAGTCTGGTTGCCGTCGAGCTCGACCAGCGTGCCGTTGCCACGATAGTAGTCGATGAGCGGGCTCGTCGACTTGTCGTAGACGTCGAGGCGGTTGCGGACGGCGTCTTCGTTGTCGTCGTCGCGCTGGTACATCTCGCCGCCGCACTCGGGGCATTTGTCCCCATCGGCGGTCGTGCCGATGAAGCCGCAATCGCGGCACATGCGGCGCGTCGAGATGCGGTTGACGACGACCTCGTTGTCCACCTCAAGCGCAATCGCGTAATCGAGCTTCTTGCCCAGGTCGGACAGCACGCCGTCGAGCGCGACTGCCTGAGCCGGGGTGCGCGGGAACCCGTCGAGCAGATACGACGCATCCGGATCGCCCTTGAGACGCTCTTCCACCAGACCGATCACGACCTCGTCGGGGACCAGGTCGCCTGCATCCATGTAGGCCTTGGCCTTCTTGCCAAGCTCAGTGCCAGCTTTGACAGCCGCCCTGAGCAAGTCGCCCGTCGAAAGGTGCTTGAAGCCGTATGCCTCGACGAGCTTCGCGGACTGCGTGCCTTTACCAGCACCAGGTGCACCCAACAAAACGATATTCATGAGCAAACACTCTCCAATCGAATAGGGCTATTTGAAGAAGCCATCGTAATTATGCATCTTCAGCTGACTCTCGAGCTTGGTCATCGTGTCAAGCGCAACGCCGACCATGATGAGGACCGACGTGCCGCCAAACAGCGAGATGAGCGTGTTGTCGGTGAACGAGTAGAAGATGGACGGGATAATCGCGATTGCCGCCAGGAACATTGCGCCCGGAAGCGTGATGCGGTTGATCACATCTTTGATGTACTGAGCCGTTGCCCCACCCGGACGGACGCCCGGGATGAAGCCACCGTTGTTCTTCAGGTTGTCTGCCGTGTCCTCGGGATGGTAGATCATCGATGTGTAGAAGTACGCAAAGAACACGATCAGGACGAACGTGAGCACCCAGTTGCCCCAGCCAGTCGAGCAGAAGTTCGCGACCGCCTGCATCCAGCCGGCATCGCTGAAGAACGCAGCGATCTGAGCCGGGATGTAGAGCAGGGCAGAGGCGAAGATGATCGGGATGACGCCCGCACCGTTTACCTTGAGCGGCAGGTAGGTGCTCTGGCCACCCATCTGGCGACGGCCGACGATCCTCTTGGAGTACTGCACCGGGATGCGGCGCTGGCCGCGCTCGATAAACACGATCGCGGGGATGACTACGAGGATGATCACAACGATCATGATGGTCATCAAAATACCCTGCATCTGGTCGCTCGAGTGGTTGACGGAGTCGAGCAGTGCGCTTGGGAGGCGCGCAATGATGTTCGCGAAGATGATGAGCGACATGCCGTTGCCAATGCCACGCTGCGTGATTAGCTCGCCCATCCACATGATGAACGCGGTGCCAGCGACCAGCGTCATGACGATGACGATGCTCGTGAGCCACACGGGCATTCCGGTGTTCTCGAACGAGATGCCAAACGTCGAGCTCTGGAACAGGACGAGGTAGCCGATCGCGTTGATCAGACCCAGCGCCAGCGTGAGCCAGCGCGTGATGCGCGTGATGCGGCGCTGGCCCGTCTCGCCCTCTTTCGCCCAAGCCTGCAGGCTCGGGATAACGCCCTGCATGAGCTGCATGATGATCGCAGCTGTGATGTAGGGCATGATGCCGAGCGAGAACACGGAGAAGTACTCCAGCGCGCCGCCCGAGAAGAGGTTGAGCATCAGCAGACCGGCGTTGGTGCTGGAATCCCTAAAGCTGCTAACCAGCTCTGCAAACGGGATTCCAGGGACCGGAATAAACGAGCCAACTCTGTACAAAGCGATGATAGCAAGGGTGAAGAAGATCTTGTGACGGAGCTCCTTCACACGCATTGCATTTGCGAGCGCCTTGAGCACGATTACTCGACCTTTCCTCCGGCTGCCTCGATCTTGGACTGTGCGGACGCGGAAACCTTGTCCACCTTGACAGTCAGGGCCTTGGTGATTTCACCGTCGCCAAGAACCTTAACGAGGGAGTCTGCGTGCTTGATGATGCCCTTGGCGACGAGGGTCTCGTGGTCGACGGTCTCGCCAGCCTCGAACTTCTCCTCCAGGCGGGAGACGTTCACCGGCAGGTACTCTTTGCGGTTGATGTTGCGGAAGCCGGGGAGCTTCGGAAGGCGCATTGCCAGAGGAGTCTGGCCACCCTCGAAGCCCGGGCCCTTCGTGCCGCCGGCACGGGATGCCTGGCCATTAGAGCCGCGACCGGACTTTCCGCCGTAGCCCGAACCATGGCCGCGGCCGACGCGCTTGCGCTTCTTGGTGGAGCCGGGAGCCGGCTTGAGGTCGTGCAGATTCATGAAATTTCTCCTTTTGTATCGCGTATGCCCCTAAGTATGGGCATAGCCGGCAGCTCGCCGCCGGCTAACTACCACGCCTGCTGCCCGTTTAGGGGCAGCAGGACACGTGCAACTAGATGTTCTCGACCTTGACGAGGTGCTTGACCTTGAAGATCATGCCGCGGATTGCAGGGTTGTCCACCTGCTCGACCGTGCGGCCGATCTTGCCGAGGCCCAGCGCCTTGAGGGTCTTGCCCTGGTCGGCCTTGTAGCCGATAGAGCTCTTGATCTGCGTGATACGCAGCGTCTTTTTTGCGTCAGACATTATTGAACCTTCTTACCGTAGATGGCGGCGATGCTCATATCGCGGCGTGCGGCGACATCCTCGGGGCTGCTGAGCTCCTTGAGGCCCTCTGCAGCTGCCTTGACGATGTTCATCGCGTTGTCAGTGCCGAGCGACTTGGAAAGAACGTCCTTGACACCCGCAAGCTCGAGCAGAGCGCGCACCGGGCCACCGGCGATGACGCCGGTACCAGGGGTAGCGGGCTTGAGCAGGACGCGGCCTGCGGAGAACTCGCCCAGAACCTCGTGCGGAATCGTGCCCGCCTCGGTCAGCGGCACCTTGAACATGTTCTTCTTGGCATCCTCGACGCCCTTGCTGATGGCAATCGGCACCTCAGCGGACTTGCCCATGCCAACGCCGACGTTGCCGTTGCGGTCGCCGACGACGACGAGGGCGGACAGGTTCATGCGACGACCACCCTTGACCGTCTTGGAAACGCGGTTGATGGAAACTACGCGCTCTTCAAGTTCGGGAACTGCGGGGTTGTTGTCACGCTTGTTATTCCTGCGGTTGTTAGACCTCTGTGGCATCTTCCTCTCCCTTCCTAGAACTTGAGACCAGCTTCGCGGGCACCATCCGCGAGAGCCTGAACGCGGCCGTGGTACAGATGACCGCCACGGTCGAAGACGATTTCGGAAATCCCAGCCTCGATTGCGCGCTTGCCGACGAGCTTGCCGACCTCTTCCGCGCCTTCCTTGTTGCTGCCGTTCTTGCCAGTGGCCTTGAACTCGGCGTCGAGGGAAGAAGCGCTGACGAGAGTCTTGGACGTCGTGTCGCTGTCATCGATGACCTGGGCGTAGATATGTGCGTTGGTACGCGTCACGCGCAGACGCGGACGCTCGGCGGTACCGGTCACCTTGGCGCGCACGCGGCGCTGGCGGCGAACCAGTTTCGCTTTCTTTGCTTTGAGCTTATCCATACTTTGATGTACTCCTTGAAATTGACCGGGCTATCGTGCCGGTACGCCTTATTACTTAGCAGCCTTGCCCTCTTTGCGGCGGATATGCTCGCCCTGATAGCGGATGCCCTTGCCCTTGTACGGCTCGGGAGCACGCAGGGAGCGAATCTCGGCAGCAGTCTGGCCAACCAGCTGCTTGTCGACGCCGCTGATGATGATCGTGGTGGCATCAGGGCACTCGAACTTGATGCCCTCGATTGCCTGGACGTCAACGGGATGAGAGTAACCCAGCGTCATTTCAAGTTTGTCGCCCTTGAGCGATGCACGGTAGCCAACGCCGACGAGCTCGAGCGTCTTGGAGTAGCCCTCGCTCACGCCGATGACCATGTTGTTGATCAGAGAACGGGTCAGGCCGTGCAGTGCGCGGTTCTGACGCTCGTCGTTCGGGCGCTCGACGATGACCTGGTTGTCATCGTTCATGCTGATGGCCATGTTCTTGTTGAAGGTCTCGGTGAGTTCACCCTTGGGACCCTTGACGGTGACGGTAGTACCGTCGATCTTAACCTCAACTCCGGCAGGAACCGGGATGGGCAGCTTACCAATACGAGACATTAGTATTGCTCCTTTCTCAGTTCGATTACCAGATGTAGGCCAGAACCTCGCCACCGACGCCGGCAATGCGCGCGTCGCGGTCGGTCATGACACCCTTGGACGTGGAAACAACGGCAGTGCCGAGACCGCCGAGAACGCGGGGCAGCTCGTCTTTGCCTGCATAGATGCGAAGACCCGGCTTGGAGATGCGGCGGATACCACGGATGACCTTGGCCTTCTTCGCGCCGTACTTCAAAGTAATGACAAGCTCGTCTTGAGGCTTCTTGGAGATGACCTCGTAGTCGGAGATGTAGCCCTCTTCTTTGATGACGCGGGCAATCTCGACGAGCTTCTTGGAAGACGGCATGGAAACCGTCTCTTTGGTCGCAGAAT
>JBJEHP010000314.1:0-5544 GCA_051876145.1 Coriobacteriales bacterium
CCGATAAAAATAGCGGGCTGGCAGAGTGCCAACCCGCTAAATCAGCGTATTTTCTTTCGAGTGCTGCCTACCGGTACACCAAAGGCGCTACGCGTTCTCGATGATGTCGAGCACGACGTCGGTCGTGTACTCGAGCTTGTCCTCCTCGATGATGTCCATGCTGTCGGTGGTCCAGTGCCAACCCGTGGGCGCGACGCCGTCGAAGCCCATGATGGTCAGCGCGCGCATGCCGGAAAGCATGGCGGGCGTGGCGTCGGTATCGCGCCATTCGAGCTTGGTGCTCTTCATGTCCTTGCCGCTGACCTCGCGCGCAGCCTTCTTGACAAGGCCGAGCAGACGGCGGTCGGCGCGGCGCGACTTGCCCGTGCCCTCCTGCTCGACGAACTTGATTTCGCCCGAACCGACGGCCTCGAGGTTGATGATCAGGGCGCCGCGCAGCTCGGAGGCGTGCAGTTCCATGAAGTTCTTCATGCCCTGGTTGCCGGCGCCGGAAGCGCCCAGCGCCACGAACCAGACTTCCTTGTCGATGTCCTCGCTCTCGTTCATGGCGATGACGGAGTCGCGAATCTCCGCCGCACGGGCGCGTGCCGCGTCGAAGGCCGGCGAGTTGGAGCGACGCTGCGCGTACGCGTACTCGCCTTCGGGGTAGCCGCCTTCCGCATGGCCGCCCTCGGGAAAGTCGATGACGTTGTCGTCGCCCTCGTAGTAGGCGCCGCCCTTCCAGCCGAAGTCGTCATCGTCGTTCCACTTCTCGGCATCGCCCTCGCCGAACTCGTTGGGCTTGGAACCCTTCTTGTTCTTCTTGCCCTTGCGGTTGAACAGACCGCCCACCTTGTCCATGGCGTTGTGGAAGCGCGACTCGGGGATGTTGATCTCGCCCGTCGTACCTGGGGCGAGGAAGCTGTCGGCAAAGTCGTCGCTCGAGGGGGAGTAGCCATCGGCCGGACGGTAGCCGCCCGCCTCGCCGTCGTAGGCTGCCTGCGAGCTGAACGCGCTGTCGTCGATGACGGGCATCTGGCCGCTCAGCGCCGGGAACGAGCCCGTGAGCGCGGGGAACGAGGAGCTGTTTGCCGGAGAGGCCGCATAGGCGTCGTAGCCTGCGGAGCCCACCGCGGGCATCTGGCCCGAACGGGACGGATGCGCAGCGGCGTCTTGCGTCGCGCGGGCATCCCATGCCTGCGTCTTGGGCGCAAACGGGTCGGCGTAGTCGGCGCCCGCCTGCGGCGTGTCCTCGTACGTGGAGCTGACCGGGGCCTGCTGGCGCATTCCATCGAGCACGCGCGTGGCGTCCGCGTCGCGCGGGGCCGCCTTGGTCGGCTGGAATTCCTGCGTGATGTGGCGGGCGGTCGGCTTGCGGCGGTCGGGCTTGGATTTGAGCTCGCGCTTGGGAGCCGCGGGCTCTTCGGCGACGTCGGCAACCGTCTGCGCCGGTGCCTCGGGCTCCGCCTGAAGCGCTGCATAGTCATCGGGGTTTGCCACGGGCACGCGCGGATCGACGTCGGACCCGAAGCTCGGGATGCTCTCGATGCCCGCGCGGCGCTCGGCGTCGCGGCGCTCCTGCTCTTCGCGCGCCGCCCCATCGGAGCTGCCGATGATCGGAATGCGCGAGGTCAGGCCGCGAAACAGCCCAGACTTGGGCTCGGGCTTCTCGGCAGCGGGGGCAAACGTGAACGCGCCGCTCAGGTCGGGCGTGAGCTCGTCGAGCTCGTCGTCGGGGATGTCGACGGTGCCCTCGTCGTCTTCGGGCTCCTCGAGCTCGTCGATCGTCTCGCCAAAGTCGACGATGGCGTCAGAGCTCGTGGGCTCCTCGATCGGCGTGACAACGGGGGTTGCCGGAGCGGGTGCTGCCGGCTCGACGACGGGAGCCTCTTCGGCGGGCTCGGCTGCAGTTGCCTGCGGTGCCGCCGCCTGCTCAGGCACTGCTTCGGGCGCGGCAGTCTCGGCTGCCGGAGCGGTAGCCGCACTTGCCGGCTGTTCTGCGCGCGGCTCGGCTGCCACGGGCTCGGGTTCGGGCACGGTGTTGAGCGGGACGTCGGCAAAGCGGGAGCGGTAGCCGCCCTGGCCTTCTTCCTCCTCGCCCTGCTGCTTGCGCGCCAGGTCGGCCGCCGCCTTCTTCTTGGCGGCGCGGTACCACGACGGCAGACCGTCATCGGGGTCGGGCGCTGCGGGAGGCTGCGGGGCAGCCTGCGCGGGCGCGACGGGCGGAATCTCGTCGACCGGCTTGGTCGGGATGGAGACGACGTTGGACTGGACCGCGTCTTCGGACGTCTTGGCAAACAGGTCATCGGAAAGCGGCTGGTAGGTCGGGTGCGCGCCGTCATCGGATTCGGACGCGGTCGCGGCGGCGTCCTCGGCTGCTGCGGACTCGCCCGCCTCGGCAGGCGCCGGGGCCTCGCCCCCTGCGGAAACCGGCTGCATGATCTGCGTTTCGGCAGAAGCGGCATCGGCGACAGGTGCGGACGCGTCGAGCGCCGGAAGGCCGGTCTCGGGGTCGATCGGGGGCAGGATGGTAGTCTGCTGCGAGGAAGCCTCGTCGTATTCGATCGTCGCGCCCTCGGGAACCACGCCCGCCTCGGCTGCCGCCTGGGCGTCGTGGACCTCGACCTGCGCGTCCTCGGCCGCGAGCTTCGCGTCCAGCTCCTCGGCAGCCGCCTTGGCCTTGGCCGCGCGGCGCTCGGCTGCCTTTGCGCGCTCGTCGGGGTCGAGCAGGCGCTTTGCCACCGTCAGCATGACGGCGACGGCAGATGCGTTGTCGTTGGCACCCGAGATGTAGGGCATGAAGCGGTTGGCCACGATGCAGCCCGCGGCGACGAGCGCGTACAGGCTGCCGATGAGCGAGACGATCCACAGCACGAGGTCGATGGCATCGGGCCACGGCAGCGGGAGCGCACGCACGATGACGATCGCGGCGAGCGCGATCATGTCGTAGTACAGGATCTTTCTGAGCAGCGGGGTGTGCTGCACGAGCTTCGGCATGACCTCGGGCTGGGCGCGCACCGTGTCGACGTGCGCCACGACGACCACCTTGCGGCTGCGCGTGTCACGCGCCACCGAGACCGGGACGTGCTTGGCCACGACGTTTTGCGAGACGCCGCCGGCGCGCAGCTTGGACAGGAACGGATTGTGGTTGAGTTCGGTGTAGTAGACGAACACGCCCGCGGCGACGAGCACGATGCCGACGACGAACATCGACAGCGCGATGCCCGGCACGAAGATGCCGATTCCGGAAACGACCGTTCCAAGCGCAACGGCGACAAACGCCAGGGCGTACGCCCAGCGCGTCCCGGTTGGAGTGGCGAATTCGTCGACGTTGACCTCGAAACCGCTGTCGGTGAGTTCTTGCGCGACATATAGTGAGGTCTGGTGCTCTTCTTCTGTGCTCACGGGTCGTGGGCCGATTTGATCGGCGAGCACCCTCACATGGTCCATGAGTTCGGCCATAGGGCCCTCCTCCTGCGTTTCGATATATTCCGCTCTATTCTAGCCTAACTGCATATTGCTGTGTTATTGCAGGTGATAATGCCCGTCGGACTCCACAAGCGTGATGGGGACGCCAAACAGGTGGCGCAGGTGCGGCGTGGTGAGGACTTCCTCTTTGGGGCCGTCCGCCACGATGTGCGCGTCCTGGAGCATGATGACACGCTCGAATTCGGGCACGATGTCGGCCACGTCGTGCGTGATGAGCAGCACGGTATGCCCGTGCTTCGCCAGCGCCGAAAGCGACTGGCGCAGATTCCACACGGCCTCGGGGTCGAGCCCGGTGCACGGCTCGTCGAACACGAGCACGTCGGGGCCGTTGATGAGCGCGCGGGCTATGAGCGCGCGACGAGCCTGGCCAGTCGAGAGCGTGAGCATGTCGCGCTCTGCCAGGCTCGCGATGCCGAGCTCGCGGATGGCCTGGTGGGCCTTGTTGACCTGCTCGTCGGAAGCGCCGAGGTGAAACGGCACGCCAACGCTGCCAAAGAAGCCGCCGAGGACGATGTCGAGCACGGTGCGGTGGACCATCATGCGGTCTTGCACGCTCGTCGAGACGACCCCGACGGTCTGGTTGATCTCTGCGAGGGTAGCGCGCGGGTTGCCGCGGAACACGACGGGCGGCTCCTCCTTCCACAGGGGGAGGTACTCCCTCGTGAGGAGCTTGATGAGCGTGGACTTGCCCGACCCGTTGGGGCCGAGGATGGCCACGTGCTCGCCTTCCTCGATCACCAGGTCGTCGACGTCCAAGATGATGTTGCCGTCTCTTCTGACCTGTGCGTCGTGTAGCCTGAGAAGCTCTCTACCCAACTTCGTTCACCTCAGCAATCGCTATTTGCCCAGGGCACGCGCGCGTTCCTTCTTGCGCGCCACCTTGTCGAGCGTGCGCTTGCGCAGGCGAATCGACTTGGGCGTGACCTCGACGAGCTCGTCGTCGGCAATGTACTCGAGCGCCTCTTCGAGCGTGAACTTGACCGGCGGGGTAAGGAGAATCGCCTTGTCCGCCGTGGACGAGCGCTGGTTGCCCAGCTGCTTGGTCTTGGAGACGTTGACGTCCATGTCGCCCTCTTTGGAGCTCTCGCCGACGATCATGCCCTCGTAGCACTCGTCGCCCGGCTCGACGAACATCGTGCCGCGCTGCTGGAGCGTGTCGAGCGCGTAGGCGACGGCCTTGTCCGTGGACATGGCGACCATCGCGCCGTTCTTGCGGCCGCCGATGCTGCCGTTGTACGGGCCGTACTCGCTGAAGCGGTGGCTGAAGATGGCCTCGCCGTGGCTGGCGTTTAGGACCTTGGTGCGCAGGCCCATGATGCCGCGCGTCGGGATCTTGAAGTCGAGACTCGTCTGGTCCTCGTGCGTGGCCATGTTGACCATCTCGCCGCCGGCCGTGCCAAACAGCTCGATGATCTTGCCCGCGTATTCGCTCGGGGTCTCGACGTTGGCGTCCTCGATGGGCTCGAGCTTCTGGCCGTGCTCCTCCTTGAACAGGACGCGCGGGCGGCCCACCTGGAACTCGAAGCCCTCGCGGCGCATGGTCTCCATCAAGACGGACAGGTGCAGGATGCCGCGACCGGCGACCTCGATGCCGCTTTTGTCGGGGAGCTCCTGGATGCGCATGGAGATGTTGGCCTCGCCCTCGTGCAGCAGGCGCTCCTTGAGCTGGCGGCCGCCGACGATGTCGCCTTCCTTGCCGACGAGCGGGCTCGTGGACGCCTCGAAGACGACGGAAAGCGTCGGCTCCTCGACCTCGATCGGGTCCATCTCGACCGGGTTTTCGACGTCGGTCACGACGTCTCCGATATCGGCGTCCTCGACGCCGGTGACGGCGATGATGTCGCCCGCCTCGGCGGATTCTGCCTCTTCGCGGCCGAGTGCCTCGAAGGTGTAGAGTTGCTTGACGACGGTCTCGTAGCGCTCAGAGCCGTCGTTCTTGATGACGAGGACGGTGTCGCCCTCGTGGATAGAGCCGGAGAACAGGCGCCCCGTGCCGATGCGGCCGACGTAATCGGAGTGGTCGACGGTGCAGATCTGCATGGCGACGGGACCGTCCGGGTCGACGTCCGGCGCCGG
>JBJEHP010000315.1:0-5539 GCA_051876145.1 Coriobacteriales bacterium
CCAGGAGCTCATCGACAAGTACCTGTGCGGCACCGTGAGCAGGGTCGGCGGCCTGGGCGTCTCCGACGTACAGCGCGAGTGCAACGAGCGCTACGACGAGATGCTCGCGCAGCAGAAGTCCCCGGCGCCCGACCAGCTCAAGAGCTCGGGCATCACGGCGTGGAGGCCGCTCGGCGGCGAGCAGCACCTCATCAACCCGCGCGTCATCAACCTGCTGCAGCGCTCCGTGCGCGAGAACGACTTCGACCTGTTCATGGAGTACAGCGCCGCCGTGCACCCGCAGGGCCGCACCATCACGCTGCGCGACCTGCTCGAGTTTGACGAGGACCAGGCGAGCGCCATTCCGCTCGACCAGGTCGAGCCGGCAGCGCAGATCGTCAAGCGCTTCACCACGGGCGCGATGAGCTACGGCTCCATCTCGCAGGAGGCGCACGAGTGCCTGGCCATCGCGATGAACCGCCTGGGCGGCAAGTCCAACACGGGCGAGGGCGGCGAGGACCCGGCGCGCGAGATCCTGCTCGAAAACGGCGACAGCAAGCTCTCTGCCATCAAGCAGATCGCATCGGGCAGGTTCGGCGTCACGAGCCGCTACCTCATGAGCGCACGGGAAATCCAGATCAAGATGGCCCAGGGCGCCAAGCCGGGCGAGGGCGGGCACCTTCCGGGCAAGAAGGTCTACCCGTGGATCGCGCGCACGCGCCGCTCCACACCGGGCGTGGGCCTCATCTCGCCGCCACCGCATCATGACATCTACTCGATCGAGGATCTGGCCGAGCTCATCTTCGACATGAAGAACGCCAACCCCAAGGCGCGCATCTCGGTCAAACTCGTGAGCGAGGCGGGCGTCGGCACGATTGCCACGGGCGTGGCAAAGGGCGGCGCGCACAAGATCTTGATCTCCGGCGCCAACGGCGGCACGGGTGCGGCCCCACGCGACTCCATCTACCATGCGGGCCTGCCGCTCGAGCTCGGCCTGGCAGAGGCACAGCAGACGCTGCTCAAGAACGGCCTGCGCAGCCGCGTGGTGCTCGAGGCGGACGGCAAGCTCATGGACGGCCGCGACGTGGCCGTGGCGGCGCTGCTCGGCGCCGAGGAGTTCGGCTTTGCGACGATGCCGCTCATCGCCATGGGCTGCCTGATGCAGCGCGACTGCCAGCAGGACACCTGCCCGGTGGGCGTCGCCACGCAGAACTGCCACCTGCGCCACCACTTCTCGGGCAAGCCGGAGTACGTCGTCAACTACATGACCTTCGTGGCCGAGCAGCTGCGCCGCATCATGGCCCGGCTCGGGTTCCGCACCGTTGAAGAGATGGTGGGGCACCCCGAGTACCTGCGTCAAAGCGCTCCTGCCAAGAGCTGGAAAGCGCAGCTCATCGACCTGTCCGACATGCTCGTCGAGGGCAAGGCCGAATACGGCCTCGGGATCCCGGAGGCAAGCTGCAGGCATTCGCTCGCGGTCGCAGGGCCGGAAGACACGCTGCCCAAGACGCTGGACGCGACGCTGTTCATCCCGTACACCCGCGAGGCGCGCCGCTCGCTCGTGCCGCAGCGCTTCCACGCCGACATCAGCAACGTCAACCGCTGCGTGGGCACCATGCTCGGCAGCGCCGTGACCGCCGAGCATCCCGAGGGCATCCCGGAGGGCACGCTCACCATCGACTGCTCGGGTTCGGGCGGCATGAGCTTTGGGGCGTTTCTACCGCAGGGCATCACGCTCTCCATCGCCGGCGAGGCAAACGACTACTTTGGCAAGGGGCTTTCGGGCGGCATTCTTTCCGTCGCGCCGCCTCCGCAGGCGACGTATCGCCCCGAGGAAAACGTCGTCGTGGGCAACGTCGCGTTCTACGGTGCCACGGGCGGCAAGGGCTTCATCAACGGCCTGGCCGGCCAGCGCTTTGCCGTGCGCAACTCGGGTGCCACGCTCGTGGTCGAGGGCGTCGGCAACAATGGCTGCGAGTACATGACGGGCGGCACGGTGCTCGTCTTGGGCGAGGTCGGCCTCAACTTTGCCGCGGGCATGAGCGGCGGCATCGCCTACGTGTACGACGCCGAGCGCATGCTCGAGAAGCGCTACAACCCCGACATGGTCTTGCTCGAGGCGCCGTCCGCAGACGAGCTGGCGCAGATCAGGGCGCTTATCGAGGAACACGTCGAGCGCACGTCCAGCCCGCTCGGCATCATGATGCTCTACCGCTTCGAGGCGATTGCGCACGACTTCGTGAAGGTCATACCCAAGGAGTACAAGCGCGCGCTCGCGCTCACGGCGCAGGCGGAGCAGGCAGGATCAACGCACGAGGAAGCCGTCGAGCTCGCGTTCGAGGCAATGAGGAGGGGCGAGTAGCCATGGGAAAGCCAGGAGCATATCTCGAGCGCGGCCGCGTCGAGCATTCGGTTGAGCCGGCGGAACGTGCCGTCAAGAGCTTCGACGACTTCTCGGTTCCGCTTTCGCTGCGCGAGCAGCGCGGGCAGGCGAGCCGCTGCATGTACTGCGGCGTCGCGTTCTGCCAAAGCGGCATCGTGTTCGAGGGCGCGCGCCGCGCGACGGGCTGCCCGCTGCACAACCTCATCCCCGAGACAAACGACCTGCTCTACCAGGGCAGGCTCGAAGACGCGGCCGGCAGGCTCGCGCTCACCAACCCGTTCCCGGAGTTCACGGGACGCATCTGCCCCGCGCCGTGCGAGGTGGCCTGCAACCTCGGGCTGCACGAGAAGCCGGTGACGATCCGCGACGACGAGCGCGCGATCTCCGACGCGCAGTGGGAGGCGGGCGTAAGGCCGCTTGCCCCGGCGCCGGCATCCGCGCGCCGCGCGACCGTGGTGGGCTCGGGGCCTGCGGGTCTGGCCGCCGCGTGGGAGCTCGCGCGCACCGGATGGCGCGTGCGCGTCGTCGAGCGCGACGACCGCCCCGGCGGGTTGCTCATGTACGGCATCCCCAACATGAAGCTGCCCAAGGAGGTCGTGCTGCGCAGAGTCGAGCTCATGGAGCAAAGCGGCATCGAGTTTGCCTGCGGCGTGGACGCGGCAGAGCAGGCGGCGCAGATCCTGGAGGATTCCGACGCGATCGTGATCGCGGCGGGCGCGCGCAAGGCGCGTGAGCTTCCGGTGCCCGGTGCGGAGCTCGACGGCATCTACCCTGCGATGGCGTATCTGGAGGAGGCGACGCGCCGCGTGCTGGAAGGCGGCGAGCCGGCGATCGATGCGCGCGGCAAGGACGTCGTCGTCATCGGCGGCGGAGACACGGGCGTCGACTGCATCGCCACGGCGCTGCGCCAGGGCGCGAGAAGCGTCACGCAGGTGATTCGCGCGGCAAAACCGCCGATGGAAGTGGATACCGTGGCCGTGTGGCCGCGTCCGCGCGGCACCTACGACGTGTCGTACGGGCAGCTCGAGGCGGCGGTGCTCGAGGGCGCCGACCCGCGCGTGTGGAGCACGGACACGATCGGGTTTACGGGCATCGACGGCGCGGTGAGCGCGGTGCGGCTGCAGGACATCTCGTACGTGGGCGGGCGCCACAACGTCGAGGGCAGCGAGCACGAGGTCCCGGCGCAGCTCGTGCTGGTGGCCAAGGGCTTCACGGGCCCCGAGGCAGAGGTGTTCGAGGCGTTTGGCGTCGCGGCCCCCAAGGAGGGCTACCGCGCGGAATCGCTCGACGGGTCGGGCACGACCCCCGTGTACGTGGCAGGGGACGCGCGCACCGGCTCGAGCATCGTGGCGAGCGCCATCGCAGACGCCCTCGACTGCGTCCACTCGATGTAGCACCGCGAACTGCAAATTGGGGACAGTCCCCAATTTGCAGTTTTCTTTACGCCCGCATGACCGCGTCGTAGCTGATGCCGGTTATGCGGGCGATCTGCTTTCCCGGCAGCATGCAGTTCTTGAGCGTTCTGAGATTTCGTTTCCTGCTGGCTCTGCTCATCTGGTCCAGCTTGCCCATTTCCTGTTCGCCAATGACGCGGCGCGCGTAATCCAGCGCCGCATCGTCGTCGATTTCCAGCACCATCTCCAAGCACTTGTCGCGAAACGCAACCTGCGCATGATGCTCGATAAAGCATTCGAGTCCGCCGTAGGCGGCAAGAACAGGCTCGGTCTTCACGATCTGGAAGTGGGCCTTGCCAAGGTATTCCCCATAGCTGCTCCAGGGATAGTCGCAGGTGGGGCACATGAAGGCCTTCACCGGATTTTGGTGAATGTAGCGGACCACGGTGATGAAGTAGGCTTCGTTTTCCACTGGCTCGCTTTTGAAGCGCTGCATGAAGAGGTGCCCTTTGCGCTGGTATTTCTGATTAAAGCGCGCCGCGTACTCTGAAGTGAGATCGCGCATGAACTCGGCAAGGTCGGAGAGGGGCATCTCCACGAGCAGGTGAAAGTGGTTCGTCATCAGGCACCATGCGTGCGCTTTGCCAGCGTGCGCCTGGAGGTGCTCCTTGAGCAGCTTGATAAAGTAGCGCCTGTCAGCATCGTCCCCAAAAATCGCAATTGTCCCCACCCCGTGGTTCATGACGTGGTAGATGTTCGTTGAGCTGGGCTTTCTTGGCTGTCGAGGCATCGTGCATCACCATTGGTCCGGTCGAATGGCTCCGAGCCTCATGGATGTTACGCCGCGCTCCTGAAAACAGCCTGAATGGCCCTCTGGCGAATCTGCAAAAAGGGGACAGGGACTGCAAAAAGGGGACTGTCCCCTTTTTGCAGTTGTCAGCGGAGGACTTTCTCGCGGTCGGCAATTGCGTAGTACCTGCTCACGGACTCGCGGTCGAGCAGAGGGAGGACCTTGCCGCTTGCCGGGTCGAAGCTGTGGGGCAGAAACATCGTCTGCGAATGCCGCTTGTAGACCTTGAGCGGGTGGATGTAGTAGCTGTCCTCGCTTGCGAACAGATCGATCATGAGCTGCGTGGTCTTCTGGATGTTGGAGATGGCGTTGGCAGAATGTCTGCTGCGCAGAAGCGGAAAGTACGCGACCGTGTCGAGCTCGTACAGAAACGGGCAGGTCGCGTGGAAGAAGTCACCCGTGTGCGCGTCGGTGTTCCACGCCACCTGCAGGGCGCTCAGACTGTCGAAGACGTAGAACGCCCGCGGTCCCTCGGCGGCGATGATGTCGTGCACGGCGAGCGTGAACGTGTCGAAGCCCTGCTCGGGATCAAGCTCGTAGCGCTTAACGCCAGATTGTTCGGGCACGAATTCTTCATGCGGTGCAAAGCGCAGGTAGACGAGGTTTCGCCCGTCGGATACCGCCTGCTTTACAAAGGGACCGGCGACGAGCGGGAACAAGTCGAGGGACTTGAGCCGCCAGACGACGTTGTCGCCCAGCCGGATGTTGCTCAAGGCCCGGTCGAGCCCCTCTATGCCGCTTTTGACTTTCTCGGGTGCGGACATGAGGGACTCCTTTCGAATCATTGGGGGGCCAGGAAAACCGGGTAACCCAGGGAATACCAGATAAACCAGGAAATATACCAGTGGAAACGTACGAGCAGCCTGCAAGCCGGGACAGTGCCCAGCCTGCAGGCTGCGAAGGTGCGCTGCGATTAGCAGTAGAACAGCATCT
>JBJEHP010000316.1:0-5536 GCA_051876145.1 Coriobacteriales bacterium
GTGCCCTCGCGGGCTTTAGGGCAGGTGCCCGTAAGGCCGCTCGGCTGGGCGTGCTCGTCCCAGGAAAGGTAGCGCAGGTCTTGCCGTGCCTTTGTCATGTCATATGCGCGCATGTGTGCTCCAAAATATGATGTGAAAATCATATCACATAGCAGTATGTGCAACATGTTGCATACATCGAACTCTATACTTCTCGGCACACCACGTCAGATGACGCGATCCGCGCACTGTCCGCGCGTGTTCGCCAAGAGAAAAACCTAGGAGGAACCATGGCGCGCAAGATTGACATTTTCGACACGACGCTCCGCGATGGGGAGCAGTCCCCGGGTGCGAGCATGAACGCACAGGAAAAGCTCGTGATCACCCGACAGCTCCTGCGCCTCGGCGTCGACGTCATCGAAGCGGGCTTTCCCGTCTCCTCTCCGGGCGACTTCAAGTCGGTACAGGACATTGCCCAGGTCGTCGGCGACCAGGCAGTCGTCTGCGGCCTGACGCGCGCGGTCGAGCGCGACATCGACGTGTGCGCCGATGCGCTGAAGGTAGCCGCACGCCCCCGCATCCACACGGGCATCGGCGTCTCCCCGCAGCACCTCAAGTACAAGTTCAAGGGCATGACCTTGGACGAGGCAATCGACCGCGGCGTCCATGCGGTCAAGCACGCGCGCAAGTACGTCGACGACGTCGAGTTCTACGCCGAGGACGCCGGGCGCGCCCCATATGAGGACCTGGCCAAAATGATCCAGGCGGCTGTCAAGGCGGGCGCCACCGTGGTCAACATCCCCGACACCACGGGCTTCAACGTGCCATGGGAGTTCGGCAAGCGCATCAAGTACCTGATGGAGCACGTCGACGGCATCGAGGACGTGACCGTCTCCGTCCACTGCCACAACGACCTGGGCATGGCGACGGCGCTGGCGCTGGCAGGCGTCATGAACGGCGCAACGCAGATCGAGTGCACCATCAACGGCCTGGGCGAGCGCGCGGGCAACACCGCCATGGAAGAAGTCGTCATGGCCATCAAGATGCACGGCGACGACCTGGATGCCTACACGGACATCAACCCCAAGGAGTTCACGCACGCCTCGCGCCTCGTCTCCTCGATTACCGGTATGCCGGTTCAGGCAAACAAGGCGATCGTCGGCGCGAACGCCTTTGCCCACAGCTCCGGCATCCACCAAGACGGCGTCATCAAGAACCCCGAGACCTACGAGATCATCTCCCCAGAGGACGTCGGTGCCGCGGGCACGTCCATCATCCTGACCGCGCGCAGCGGCCATGCCGCCCTGCGCAAGCGTCTGGCCGACCTGGGCTACGTCGACATTCCGGACGAGAAGTTCGAGAAGATTCACACGGCCTTCCTGGACATGGCGGACCGCAAGAAGGAAGTCTATGACGAGGATCTGCACTCGCTCATGGGCGAGCACGACCGCAACGAGAATGCCATCTACCGCCTCGACTCCGTGCAGATCTCCTGCGGGCAGCCGCTCGTCCCGACGGCGACCGTAAAGCTCACGGACAGCTTTGGCCAGCAGCGCACGGCATGCGACTTTGGCACCGGCCCCATCGACGCCATGTACAAGGCGATCAACAAGGTCGTCCAGGCGGAAAACGACCTGACCGAGTACACGGTGCAGTCCGTGACGCGCGGCATCGACGCCCTCGGCGAGGTGACCATCCGCATCACCGCACCGGACGGCGAGGTGTTTACGGGGCGCGGCTCCGACGGCGACATTACCGTCTCGTCCGCAAAAGCCTATGTCAACGCGCTGAATCGCATGCTAGAGTGGCAACGTAAGGAGAGCGGCGCACCTGCCGAAGGCGGTGCACCCGAGCACATCTAGCAAGAACGGTTCTGCGTGGCTGTATTTCCGCATTTTCATGTAATTGTCCTCGCCGATGACTACGGCGAGAAACTGTGGCCCATCGCGCGCGAGCAGGCACCTGCCTGCTTCGCGCCGTTGGCGCCCGATTCTCCTCAAAGCCTGCTTTCCGCAACGGTGAGCAGCATCTCCGAATTCACGGCATATCCCATCCGCATCGTGACAACCGGCGCGCTGCGCGAGCTCGTCGCAGACGAGATCGCGGCACGGACGGGTCTCGACGCGAGCACCTACGACGTCATGGCGCTTCCCGTGCAGCGAGGCAGCGCGTTCGGCATCGCGCTCGCGTGCGCGTGCGCCCGCCGCGAAGACCCCGACGCGGTGGTGGCCGTGTTCAGGGCAGACGAGCGCATCGACGCCGACGACCGCCTGGAAAGCCTGCTGTACCGCGCCTACCAGGTTGCTTTGCGCGACCGCATCGTGCTCGTCGGCGCCGAGCAGGCAGAAAAGCCCGCCGACGTCGCCTACATTCGCTTCGGGCGCCAGTACGCCAACGTGGAAGGCGCCTTCGAGGTGCGCTATTTCGCCGCGGATGCGAAGCTCTCGGCGGCGCAGCGCTCCATCGACGAGGGCGGCTGCTGGTACACGGGCATCTTCGTGGCGCGCGCGGCGCAGGTGCTCGGCGCGCTTGCCTATTCGAGCGATTCCGACGATGCACCCGGGGAGTTCGGCACGGGCCGCATCGGCGACACGGCGGGCTTTCTCGCGCTGCTCGACCGCAGCTCCTGGCTGCGTCCCGAGGCGCGCGAGCTCATCGAGGCGCTTCCCGTGGCAAGCTTCGAGGAGACGGTCCTCGAGCCCACGGCGAACCTCGTCGTCATGCCCACCTCCATCCGCTTCAAGGCCCTCAACTCGCTCGAGGACATCGACGCGCACCTTGCCCCCGACGCTGCGGGCAACCGCACCGACGGCTCGGCTGCCATCGTCGAAGGGCGCGACACGACGGTCATCGAGCAGACGGGCACGCGATCTGTCGTCGCTTACGGCGTCTCCGGGCTGCTCGTCGTCGACACGCCCGATGCGCTCCTCGTGGCGGACAAGGCCCAGGCACGCGATGCCGGCACATTGCTGCGCGAGCTCGAGGCGGCCCGGCTTCCGCAGCTTACGCAGGCGGCACGCCGGCCGTTCTCGTGGGGCGAGGCAGTGCTGCTTACCGTGAACGGGGCGTCGGCGACTTGGCAGATCAGCCTGCGTTCGGGCACCTCCTTCGACACCCTGCACATACCGGCCGCCTACGGCATGTTCGACGGACCGTGGGCACATCTCGAGGGCACGCTCCACGAGGAGTACACGGTGGCGCAGGGCGCGGTGCGCGTGGAAGGCTACGGGCCCGATGGCGCCCGCCGTCCGGTTCCGGCGGCGCGTTCGTTCGGAGTCGACGGCAACGACGCGAAGCGGGTCACATGTACCGGCGAGACGGGTGCGACGCTCATCATGACGGCGACGCTCGTGTAGCGACACCGCCTATCCGCCGAAAAAAGTAGCGAAATTCGTTTATAAGTGGAAAACCGCTCAAGGGGCAGCTCATCGTAGGTGTCTGCATCCACAGAGCGTGTGGAATCCCGCCGCGAGGGCAATCTGTGTCTCGGCGGCGGGGTACTGTATATACCCTGCACGAACATGAAAAGCACGAGAGAGAGCAGCGAACGTACTATGCCAGAGCTTGCCTATACCAACAATTCGAACAACGTCGAGCGCATCATGCCGCAGAACATCGATGCGGAGAAGGCCGTGCTCGCGGCCATGCTCCTCGCGCCCGATGTCGTCGAGGAGGCAATGGCAAAGCTGAGCGCCGACGTGTTCTACCGCCCGGCGCACAAGAAGATCTACGAGGCCATGGAAGACCTCTACAACCGCGGCATCCCCATCGACCAGCTGTCGCTGGCCGACCGCCTGCAGAGCAAAGGCGAGCTCGATGCCGTCGGCGGCAAGTCCTACATCGTCGAGCTCGGCAACAACACCTACGCCCTGGCAAACTGGGCGCATCATGCGGACATCGTCAAGCGCGAGGCGATGCTGCGCGACCTCATCGGCGCGTCCGTGCGCATCACGGCGCTGGGCTACGATGCCCCCGACGACCTCGACGCCGTCGTCGAGCAATCGGAAAAGCTGCTCCTCGACGTCACCAACAAGCGCGTCGCGACAAACTTCCAGTCCATCGAGTCGCTCGTCGTCGACACGTTCAACGAGCTCAACGAGCTTGCCAAGAACAAGAACCCGTACCTTGGCGTGCGCACCGGCTTCAAGGACCTCGACGACCTGTTCGGCGGGTTCCGCGGGGGCGATCTGATCATCCTCGCCGCGCGCCCGTCCGTCGGCAAGACGGCACTTGCCCTCAACATCGCGAGCCGCGCCGCACAGCTCGGAGCGGCCGTCGCGTTCTTCTCGCTCGAGATGTCCGCCCAGCAGCTCGTGCAGCGCATCATCGCGACCGAGTCGCGCATCAACGGCAAGAAGCTCCAGACGGGGCGCCTGTCCGCGCAGGACTGGACGAGCCTCGTCGACGTCTCGGAGCGCCTCTCGAAGCTCAAGCTCTGGGTCGACGACACGCCGTCGGCCTCCATCCTCGAAGTACGCGCGAAGGCGCGCCGCCAGCTCCGCAACGTCGAGCCGGGCAAGGGCATGGTCATCGTCGACTACCTGCAGCTCATGCAGCCGCAAAACCAGCGCACCGAATCGCGCCAGGTCGAGATCGCGGAGATTTCCCGTGGCCTGAAGATCCTGGCAAAAGAGCTCGACATGCCCATCATCGCGCTGTCGCAGCTCTCCCGTGCGGTCGAGTCCCGCCAGGACAAGCGCCCGGTGCTGTCTGACCTGCGCGAATCCGGCGCAATCGAACAGGACGCCGATATCGTCATGTTCCTGGACCGCTCGAAGGACGAGCGCGAGGCCGAAAACGAGCAGCGCCCGCCGCTCGGCACGGCAGACGTCATCGTCGCCAAGCACCGCAACGGCGCGCTCGACACGATTCATCTCGCGTTCCAGGCCGACTGCACGCGCTTTGATAACCTCGCGCACGAGCAGTATTAGCTACAATACGGGGTGATGCCGCAGAGCGGCTCTTTCATAGGCAATTTCGGGCAGCTACACACCTTTCAAGCAAGGGAGATACCACATGCCGGGTACGATTGTTGTTGGCACGCAATGGGGCGATGAGGGCAAGGGCAAAGTCACCGACCTGCTCGCCGGAAAATACGATTACGTGGTTCGCTACCAGGGAGGCAACAACGCCGGGCACACCGTCATCCACAACGGCGTCAAGCTCGCCTTGCACCTGATCCCCTCGGGCATCATGTACGACACGGTCACGCCGGTCATCGGCAACGGCTGCGTCATCGACCCGAAGGTCCTGTGCGCCGAGATGGCCGATCTCGAGGAGAAGGGCATCTCCACCGACAAGCTGCTCATCAGCGGCAACGCGCACGTCATCATGCCGTACCACCGCGACCTCGACGGCGCTTCCGAAGCGCGTCTGGGCTCCAACAAGATCGGCACGACGCGCCGCGGCATCGGCCCGTGCTATCAGGACAAGTTCGCGCGTTACGGCATCCGCATCCAGGACCTGCTCGACGAGAAGATCCTGCGCCAGAAGCTCGAGGCGGCGCTCGCGGTCAAAAACGACATCCTGTCGTCCATCTACGACATGCCCACCTACA
>JBJEHP010000317.1:0-5508 GCA_051876145.1 Coriobacteriales bacterium
GTACTCGTGGATCATGTCCTGCATCTCGGGCCACAGCTCGTTGTGGCGCCTCTCGTATTCCTCGGCAAAGCCCTCGTACAGCTTCATCTTGAAGCCCTGGATGGTGCGGCCGTCAGCCGTCTTGCGAATCGTCATCGCATTCCTCCCTCTCTCACGCGTGAAAACTGCAATTTGGGGACACCCACTGCAAATTGGGGACACCCCCTGCAAATTGGGGGCACCCACTGCAAATAGGGGACTGTCCCCTATTTGCAGTTCTGGTCGTCGAGGAACTCCATGTTGGGCTCGACGTTGAAGTCGTTGCAGACCTTGATGAGCTGGGCGTCGCTGATGAGGAAGTCCGGCTCCTTGCCGCCGTTGGCGGCGCGGGCGGTCAGGTAGAGCCCCGCCGACTTCTCGATGGTGTGCATCAGGCCGAAGGCGGCGTCAAAGCTGTTGCCACTCACGAACATGCCGTGCTGGCTCCAGACGACCGCATCGTATGTGTCGATGAGCTTGGCCGTCGCGTGCGCGATGTCCGCGCCGCCCGGCACCATCCACGGCACGACGCCGACGCCGTGCGGGAAGATGATGACGCACTCGGTCATGGACTTCCACAGGATGCGCGTCCAGGTGCGCGCGTCGGGCTCGACGAGCGTGGACAGCGCGATGATGTTCGGGCAATGGCAATGGTAGATGACGCGGTTCTCGCCGTTGGTCGCCGCCATGCGGATGCTGTGGTTCATGAAGTGCGTCGGGAACTCGCTCGTCGGCCTGCCGCCACCCTCGAGGCCCCAGACGATGCGGTAGGCGTCGCCCGCCTCGTTGATCTGGACGATGCCGAGGCACTCGGCCGGGTACAGCGGCACGTTGCGCATGAACTTGCCGGAACCCGTCGTCAAAAAGTAGGCGCCCTTGAGGTTGTCCGCCTGGACGCCCATCTCGACCCACGGGCGCGAGAACTCGAAGTTGTCCTTGCACGCCTCGACGTCCTTCTCGGTCATGCGGTAGGTCAGGTTGCCACCGTTTGCCTCGTGCCAGCCCTGCTCGAAGCCGTCCATGCACATGCGCTCGAAGCGCTCGATGCATTCTGCTGTGTAAACGCTCATGTGTCCTTCCTTATGTTTCGAACGTAAAAACGGCAGGGCACCGCACGATTGGCGACACCCTGCCCACTCTCAAAGTCTAGTCGCGGTTGATGAGGACGCGATCCTCGTAGTCTTTGACGACCGGCCACACGTCGCCGTCGGTCGGAACGCCCTGACGCCTGCAGTACTCGTCCCAGACCAGCGTCCACGGCATGGTCTTGAACTGCTCGAACACCATCATGCGCTCGGAGTCCCGGTAGGTGTCCTGCAGCTTCTTCAGACGGTCCCACGGCTGGAGCAGCTCGAAGAGCAGTGCCTTTTCCATGGTGCGCGTGCCGACGGCCCAGGCGCCGATGCGGTTGATGGCCGCGTCGAAGAAGTCGAGGCCGATGACGGTGCGCTCCCAGCCGCCGGGGCACGCCACGATCTGCGCCGCGAGGTTCTTGATGTCGTCGTTGAGGACGATGACATGGTCGGAATCCCAGTGCATCGGGCGCGTGACGTGCAGCGGGACGTACGGGAAGAACTGCAGCAGGCTCGGCAGCTTGTCGGAGACGTCCTCGGTGGGATTGAAGTGGCCCGTGTCGAGCAGGACGCAGAAGTTGCCGCCCTTCTTGGCCGCGTAGGAAACGTAGAAGTCCTGGTTGCCGACAGTGAAGCCCTCGAGGCCCACGCCGAAGACCTTCTGCTCCATCGCGTCGATGACGTGCGGGGTTTCGAAGGAGTAGATCTCGTCCAGAGACTCTTTCAGGCGGGCGCGCATGCCGTACTTGTCGCCAGCGATGTCCTTGAGGCCGTCGGGGATCCAGAAGTTGTTGAGGACCATGTCGTCAAGCTCCTCACCGATGCGCTCGGCGATGCGGCGGCACGCCTGGCCATGGCGGATCCAGAAGTCGCGCGTTTCCTTGTCGGGCGAGGTGACGGACAGGCCGTGGTTCATCTTGGGATGGCTGAAGAAGGTCGGGTTGAAGTCGATGCCGTAGCCCTTCTCCTTTGCCCACTCCACCCACGGCTCGAAGTGCTTGTACTCGATCTGGTCGCGGTCGACCCAGGGGTTCTCGTCGGTGAAGATGGCGTAGGACGCATGCAGGTTGATGCGCTTCTTGCCGGGGATGAGCGTCATCGCCTTCTCGAAGTCGGCGGTGAGCTCCTTGAAGTTGCGCGCACGGCCCAGGTAGTTGCCCGTGGTCATGATGCCGCCGGACGCGGCGTTGTCGTCGCCCTGGTCAAAGCCGACGACGTCGTCGCCCTGCCAGCAGTTGACCGAAATCGCCTTGCCTGCCAGCTTGTCGAGCACGGCGTCGGTGTCGATGCCCTGCTTGGCGTAGGCCTCCTTGGCGTACTCGTAGACGTTTTCCATGTTGCACTCGCTTTCTGTTCCAGCCGGCGCTTTGTCGCCGGCATGTTTGACGTGCAGTTTTGCAGCTCGGCGCAAAAGATGCGCCGTTCCGCCCTCTATTCAAACCGGCTATTCGACCGGCAGAATCTCCTCGATGTTGAACGACGCCCTGATGGAGTCGCGCGCCTCTTGCAGGCTCGCGAACTCGCCCGCCACCAGGAACTGGACGATGAGGTTGCCGATGCTCGTGCCCTCGACGGGGCCCGCGAACACCGGAACGCCGCAGGCATTAGCCGTCATCTGGTTGAGCAGGGCGTCCTGGCAGCCGCCGCCGACGATGTTGATCGACGTGTACGTGCGGCCGGTCAGTGCGCTCAAATCCGCGATGGCCGCGGCATAGCAGCTGGTCAGGCTCTCGTACACGCAGCGCATGATCTGCCCGGGCGTCTCGGGGACGGGCTGGCCCGTCTCCTCGCAGGCGAGCCTGATCTCGTCGATCATCGACTGCGGCGCGAGGAAGCGGTCGTCGTTGACGTTCACGTAGGCGTGGAAGTCGTCCGCCTCCCGCGCGGCGGCGATCAGGTCGCCGAAGCCGATTTCGGGTTCGCCCTCCGCGCGCAGCGCATGCGTGCTCTTGGCCGTGCCCTCGACGTAGCTCACGCCGTTGAACTCGCGGCGGATGGACTGGTTCATCCACAGGCCCATGATGTTTTTCAAGAAGCGGAAGCGGTACGCGTAGCCGCCCTCGTTCGTGAAGTTCTGCAGGCGCGCCGCCTCGGTGGTGATGGGGCCCTCGTTCTCGACGCCGAGCAGGCTCCACGTTCCGGAGCTGATGTAGACCGCGTCGTCGTCGCGCGCCGGCACCGCCAGAAAGGCCGAGCCGGTATCGTGCGTGGCAGGCAGCACGACCTGCGCGTCAAAGCCGACGCGGCGCTGCACCTCGGGCAACAGGCCGCCGAGCACCGTCCCCGGCATCTGCGGCGTGGAAAACAGGCCCGTCGGGATGCCGAACATCTCGAGCAGGTCCGCGTCCCAGTCCTTCGTGCGCGCGTTGAGCATGTTCGTGGTGGTCGCGTTCGTGTACTCGTTGACCGCCACGCCCGTGAGCAGGTAGTTGAAGTAGTCGGGAATCATCAGGAAGCGCGCGGCGCGCTCGAGCTGCTTGGGATGCTCGCCCTTGAGCGCGATCAGCTGGTAGAGCGTGTTGAACGCCTGGCGCTGGATGCCGCAGGAATGGTAGAGGGAGCTCGGCTCGAGCCGCTCGTCGACGCGCTCGGGGATGCCCTGGGTGCGCTCGTCGCGGTATGCGACGGCATCGCCCACGAGCTTGCCATTAGCGTCGAGCAAGACGAAGTCGACGCCCCAGGTGTCGATGCCGATAGTCGAGGGGGCCTTGCCCGCATCCCGGCAGGCTTCGAGACCCGCAAGGATGCTCTCCCACAGCATCTCGACGTCCCAGCAGTCATGCCCTGCGCTGCGCAGTTGTTTGTTGTCGAAGCGGTAGAGCTCCTCGAGGACCATGCGCCCGTCCTCGACGTGCCCGAGCACATGGCGCCCGCTCGACGCGCCGATATCTATGGCCAAATGGTAATCAGGCATCGATGGCTCCTATGCGTTTCTCTCGGAATCTTTGATCTGCACGACGTACATGACGTTCGTGCCGGCGTGCGCCTCGCCCGCGACGGTGGAGGTCTCGGGGCTCGTCTGGGCATCGCCTGCGGTGAAGACGGCGAGGTCGCCCGGCTTGACGAGGCCGCGGGCGAGCACCTGCTCTTCCGCGTTGGCGATGGTCTGCTGCATGGCGGCGCGTGCCGGAAGCCCGCCGCTCATGGGGGTCACGCCCCAGAACAGCTGCATGCGGCGCATGACCTGCTCGGATGGCGCGACGGCGTAGATCGGCACACGCGGGCGCAGCTTGGAGACGGCACGCGCCGTGCGCCCGGTGCTCGTCGGGCAGACGATGCAGTCGACGTTGACGGCATGCGCGGTCTGGACCGCCGCCCGGGCGACCATCGGCGAGACCGGCACGGGATCTTCGGCGCCGCTGGAGGCGCCGGAGCCTGTCTGCGCGATTGCGCTGGCGGTGGAATCTGCCAGGTAGCGCTCGGTCTGCGCGGCGATGCGCACCATCATGCGCACGGTCGTGCCCGGGTACTTGCCGAGCGCCGTCTCGCTCGACAGCATGAGCGCATCGGCGCCATCGTAGACGGCGCTTGCGACGTCGGCCACGTCAGAGCGCGTCGCGCGCGGCTCGCCGATCATGGATTCGAGCATCTGACCTGCGACGATGACAGGCACGCGCCGCTCGTTGCACAGGCGCACGATCTGCTTTTGAATGTGGGGCACGCGCTCGGTGTCCATCTCGACGCCAAGGTCGCCGCGCGCGATGACGACGCCGTCGCAGGCATCGACGATTGCGGCGATGTTGTCGACGGCGCGCTCGTTCTCGATTTTTGCGATAAGCCCGATGCCGGCGCCGCCGTTCTCGTCGAGGAACGCACGCACGACGGCGAGGTCCGCGGCGTCGCGCACAGCCGGGACCGCCACAAAATCGACGCCCTGCTCGATGCCGAACAGGATGTCGCGCTCGTCATGTTCCGACATGATGGGCAGGTCGATCTGCGTGCCGGGGAAGTTCATGCCCTTGTGCTCGCGCAGGATGCCACTGTTCTGCACTGTGCAGACGATGTCGCTCCCGCGCGTCTCGTCGACCGCCAGCTCGATGAGTCCGTTGTCGATGAGGATGGAAGTACCCGGGCGCATGTAGCCCGCAAGGCCGGCGCAGGTCTGCTGCACGAGGCGGCTCGTGCCTGCGACCGGGGCCTCGGTGAGCGTGATCTGCTTGCCCGCCTGCAGGCGCACGGGGGCGCCGTCGACGAGCGCGCCAGTGCGAATGCGCGGCCCGCGCAAATCGAGCATGATTGCGGTCGGGGCGTTGAGCTCGCGGCGCACCTTCTTGATGCGGTTGATGCGCGCGAGGTGCTCGTTTTGGCTGCCGTGGCTAAAGTTGAGGCGGGCGATGTCCATGCCCTCGGCGATCAGGTTCCTGAGCGTAAGTTCGCTGTCGGAGGCCGGACCCATCGTGCAGACGATTTTGGTCCG
>JBJEHP010000318.1:0-5448 GCA_051876145.1 Coriobacteriales bacterium
GAGATGAGAGCAGACGAAGGCGGAGCGCTGGTCACCGCCAAGATCCACGCCTTCAATACCGACGTCGAGCTGCGCTTCTACCCCGAGGGCAACAGCGTAGACGAGGTGGTCTCGGCGTTCGTCGCCGCCTGCCGTCGCTACGAGCGGCTGTTCAGCAGGACGCTTCCCCACTCCGACATCGCCCGCATCAACGCAGCGCACGGAGAACCCGTCTCGGTCGACCCCGAGACCGCCGACCTGCTCGAGTTCGCGCGCCTGTACGCGAAGGCGAGCGAGGGACTCTTCGACGTGACGGTCGCGCCGCTGCTCGACCTGTGGGAAAAGGCGCAACGTGAGGGCTGCGAGCCCAGCGCCGCGAAGATCGAGCGCGTGCGTTCGCATGTCGGCTGGAAAAACATCGAGCGCTTCCGCGCGGGCGCGCCCGTGCTCGGCCCCGAAGACGACGCACGCGGGTGGCTCGTGCGCCTTTCCGACCCACAGGCGCAGCTCGACTGCGGCGGAATCGCGAAGGGCTTTATCGCCGACCGGCTCGGGCTGCTGCTGCGCAGGTGCGGCATCAGCCGCTTCCTCATCGACGTGGGCGGCGACATCCTAGCCGGCGACTGCAAGCCGGACGGCTCGAAGTGGCGCGTCGGCATCAGCGGAGCCGATGGCGAGACGGTCGGCTTCGTCGAGGTCGCGCGACGCGCGGTCGTGACGAGCGGCGTCGGGCAGCGCGGCTATACGGTGGCGGGCACCGACTACCCGCACATCATCGACCCGCGCACGGGCCGCCCGACTACCTCGACGCTCGCGTCCGTGACGCTCGTGACCGAGCGTGCGCTCGACGCGGAGGGGTACTCGACGGGCGTGCTGCTGCTCGACGGGGGCGCCGTCGACTTCGTCAGGCGCACGAAGGCCATCAGGAGTGCGCTGTTCTCCGACGTGCAGGGCAAAGTCTTCACCGTCTAGCGTCCTGCCGTACGCTGATCGTGCGCCCCGCCAGCAGCCGAACGACTGTGCTCCCCTGGTGCCGGACGTCCCTTCGCGCCATCGGTCGGATAGATGGCCAGATTTCATCAATTGGAAACGGCGGCGAGCCGACGGCCCCTATGCCAAATGGGTAAACTGTGTGGCATATCTGTCTGTTCGCATATGAAGGGTCGTCCACGCCATATGATCAACGAAGAACTGCGCGCACTCGGTGCCGCCCCCAACAAGATTCGCGAGACGTTTGCCTACGGCCTCGAGCGCAAGGCCCAGATCGGCGAGGACAAGGTGTTCGACCTGTCCATCGGCAATCCGTCCGTGCCGTCGCCCGAGTGCGTCGACGCCACCATTGCGCGCCTCGTGACCGAGGGCAAGGGCAACGAGCACAGCTACACGCCGAGTCCCGGCCTCATCGAGGTCCGCAACGTCATCGCCGACAACCTCAACCGCCGCTTCGGCACCGACTACACCGGCGAGAACCTGTACCTCACGTCGGGTGCGTCGTCGGCCATCGCCATCACCTTCAAGGCGCTTGTCTGCCCCGGCGAGCAGGTCATCACCGTCTCGCCGTATTTCATGGAGTACAAGACGTGGACGCACGACGCGGGCGGCGAGCTGGTTGAGGTCCCCGCACGCGCGGACGATTTCCAGATCGACGTCCCCGCGATGGAGTCCGCCATCAACGAGAAGACCGCCGTCGTGATCATCAACTCGCCCAACAACCCCGTGGGCTCCATCTACTCCGACGACAACCTGAAGGAGCTGGCCGCCGTGCTCGAGCGCAAGAGCGCGGAGTACGGGCACCCGATCTACCTGCTGTCCGACGAGCCCTACCGCGAGCTGTACTACGAGGAAGACGAGAAGCCCGCATGGGTGCCGTCGCTGTACAAGAACACGCTCGTCGCCTACAGCTGGTCCAAGTCGATGAGCCTGCCGGGCGAGCGCATCGCCTACATCCTCGTCCCGCCGCAGGTCGACGACTGGCGCGAGGTCTATGACGCCGTCGTGGGCGCCGGGCGCTTCTTGGGCTACATCTGCGCGAGCACGCTGTTCCAGCACACGGTTGCCGCCTGCATCGACGCGCCAGTCAACAAGGAGCCGTACGCCGTCAACCGCAAGATCTTCATGGAGGGGCTGGAAAGAATCGGCTACACCTTCGTCAAGCCGCAGGGTGCGTTCTACATGTGGATCAAGGCGCTCGAGGCCGACGCCAACGCGTTCTACGAGCGGGCCAAGGCGCACGAGCTGCTGCTCGTCCCGTCCGATGGCTTTGGCATGAAGGGCTGGGTGCGCGCCGGTTACTGCTGCAGCAAAGAGACCATCGAGGGCGCCCTCACCGCCTTTAAGGACCTCTGGGACGAATACCACAAGTAATCTCCCCTTGGCACGATACCCACGGCCCCTCGGGTCACCTCGGGGCACAAGAAAGGCGATGCATGTTCGAAAAGTTTGCGAATGCCAGCGGAATCATCTTCGACTGCGATGGATGTCTGCTCGACTCGATGAAGACCTGGCGTGAAGTCGAGTTCGGGCTCATCAACCAGACGAACCACGAATGGACGCAAGACGAGCTCGAGGAGATGCGCGCCGCCCCGATGAGCGAGACGGCAAAGATCTTCCACGAGCGCTGGGGCCTGCTCGAGAGCAACGAGGCTGTCTCCCAGTACATGCATGACACCATGTGGGACTACTACAACAACCGTGCCACGTTTAGGCAAGGCGCGCGGGAGTTCTTCGAGAAGCTCCAGGCCGCGGGAGTGCCGTGCTGCGTCGTCTCGTCGACGCCGACCAAGTACCTCAACGCCGGCCTCGCGCACGTGGGTATCCTCGACGAGCTGGTCGCCGTCTTCTCGACGCAAGAGACCCACCTGTCCAAGCAGGATCCCCGCCTGTTCCGCCTTGCCCTCGACAAGCTGCACGCAGAACCGCAGACCGCCTGGGGCTTCGACGACTCGCTGTACGCCATCCGCGTCATGAACGGCGTCGGCATCAACACCGTCGGCACCTACGAGGAAGACCACGCCGGAACCTACGAGCAGCTCCGCGAGCAGGCCACGCTCGCGATCCGCAGCTTCGACGAGCTGCTCGCGTAAGCGGGACGTCTTGTACGCGCTGCTCATAGCACTGGTCGCGGCAACTGGCTTTGCCATGGCCTTCCAGAGCCCGACCAACACCGAACTCTCCAAAGTAGTCGGCAACGCGGAGGCGACGCTCGTGTCGTTTGCCGGCGGGACCCTCATCCTCGGCGTGTTCGTGTTGCTCGTGCATCAGGGCAATCTCGCACTGCTCGCCCAGACTCCGCCGTGGCAGTGGCTCGGCGGCCTGTATGGCGTCTTCATCGTCCTCGTCATCACCTATGCCGTGCCGGTGCTGGGCGTCGCGCTCACGCTGACGGCCATCATGTTCGGCGAGATTGCCATGGGCATGGTCATCGACACGTTCGGCTGGTTTGCCTCGGCGGCCATTCCGTTCAGCCTACCGCGTGTGGCCGGATGCGCAGTCATCGCGGCGGGAATCGTCCTCGTCTACTACGGACAGATGCGGACGCATCGCGCGGACGGGCACGCGAGCGAAGGATCCAAGGACAGCGCCTCCCGCTTCGGGGGACGTGCCTTTGCGATGCTCATGCTCTCGTTGCTCGCAGGTGTGGGAGGTGCGTGCCAGGCACCGACCAACGCGACGCTGGGAGTGACGGTGGGCACGCTCGAGGCGAGCTTCGTGTCATTTGCCGGCGGGACCATCCTCGTCGGCGTCTACACCTTCATCGTCAACCGGGGAAAGCTGCGCTCGGTCCGTCCTTCCGCGCCGTGGACCTGGCTCGGAGGCCTGTATGGAGCGGCGGGCGTGTTCGTGATCGCGCTCGCGACGCCCACAATCGGCGTCGGCATCGCCGTGACCTGCGTCACACTCGGGCAGCTCGCGGGAGGCCTTGCGATCGACGGGTTCGGGCTGATGCGCTGCGAGAGGATACACCTGGACCGGTGGCGCATCGTCGGCATGCTCGCGATAGCGGCCGGCATCCTGCTCGCCACGATGACAAAGCTCTTGTAAGCGGAGATGTGCTAGCACCCGCACTACCCCGCGTGGGATGTGTGGCAGTGCCACGTTTCCCGTGCAGGAACCGTGGGATGTGTGGCAGTGCCACTCTTTTCGCGCAGCGTGCGCCGGATGTGTGGCAGTGCCACGTTTCCCGTGCAGGAACCATGGGATATGTGGCAGCGCCACGCCCCCCGCCCGGCGCGCGGAGCTTACGCGAGTTCCACGCAGTTGGGACCCACGAGCTCGCCGACGCGCGTGATGAGCTCCTGCGAGGCACAGTTGACGTTGACCGGCAGCTCGGCGCGGAACTTGCGCCCGTCCGCCTGCTCGATGAACAGCGTGACCGGCTGCACACCCGGGTAGTTGTCGAAGATGCTCGAGAGCTGCGACATGACCGAGTTCGAGAACTTGTCGGAGTGCACGCGGATCGTGAGCGCGCTTGGCCCGCGCCTGCTGCCCTGCCCCTCGAGCGACAGCGGGTTGATGTCCTTAACAATCACCTGGACGCCGCGGTCGCTGCGCTCGAACTTGCCATGCAGGTGGACGATCGGGTTGCCCACGCCGCCCTCGTTCTGAAGCAGGTCGCGGTACTTCTCCCAGGTCTTCGACCACAGCACGCACTCGATGGACGACTCGAGGTCTTCGAGCTGCATGATTGCCATGTTGTTGCCGCTCTTCGTGGTCTTGACCTGGATACCCGCGACCATGCCCGCGAAGTCGTACGTGTACGTGTCGTGGAACAGCTCCTCGTCATCGACCTCGGAAAGCGGGGCATGCGAGTTAGCCTTGAGGAGCTCGGTGTACGGCGAGAGCGGGTGGTCGGAAACGTAGATGCCGACGACCTCCTTCTCGAACTCGAGCTTCTGCAGACGGTCCCACTCGACGCCGTCTGCCGGCGGGATCTTGTCTTCCATGTCGGAGTCGTCTGCCCCATCGTCGACCTCGGCAAACAGGTCGAGCAGAGAGGTCTGGCCGTCCTCCTTGTCCTGGCGGCGCTGCTGCGCGCGCTCGAGCAGCGAGCCCTCGTGGAGCAGAGCCCACAGCTGACGGCGCGTGTAGCCCGTGGAGTCGAAGGCGCCGCCCTTGACCAATGCCTCGACGACGCGCTTGTTGCAGGCGTCGGCCGGCACGCGGAACACGAAGTCGTACAGGTCGGAGAACGGGCCATTTTCCTCGCGCTCGGCGATGATCATCTCGACGACCTTCTCGCCCACGCCCTTCAGGCCGGCAAGTCCGAAGCGCACGCCGTTTTCGACGGCGGTGAAGTCGCTGCGGGACTCGTTGATGTCAGGCGGCAGGACATTGATGCCGTCTTGCTTGCAGGCGTTGACGTAGTGGACGATCTTGTCCGTCTTGCCCGTGTAGCTCGACAGGACCGAGGCCATGTACTCGTTGGGATAGTGCGCCTTGAGCCATGCCGTCTGCATGGTGAGGATGCCG
>JBJEHP010000319.1:0-5438 GCA_051876145.1 Coriobacteriales bacterium
GATGGAGTTGAACGCGTAGAACACGGCGACGCCGAACAGCAGCGTCACGAAGTAGACGGCGTAATCGCGCGCGCTGCGGCGCACGTTGCGCACGGCGAGCCTAGCGAGCATGGGGCGCCTCCCCTCCCAGCAGGGCCTGGACCTCGAGGATGCGCGTTAGAAACGCCTTGTCGTCATCTGCGCCACGAACGAGCTCCGTGAACAGCGCGCCGTCCCTGACGAAGAGCACGCGCGAAGAGTGCGAGGCGGCAAACGGGTCGTGCGTGACCATGAGGATCGTCGCGCCCATCTGGGCGTTCATCGTGGCAAGCGTCTCCATCATGACGGCGCTGTTGCGGCTGTCGAGCGCGCCGGTCGGCTCGTCGGCCAGGATGAGGCGCGGGTGCCCGATGATGGCGCGCGCCGCGGCGACGCGCTGCCGCTGGCCGCCGGACATCTGCGCGGGGAACTTCTCGAGCACGTCTTTTACGCCCAGACGCTCGGCGATGTCGCGCACGCGCACGTCGGTCTCGGACGCCTTGACGCCGCGGATGCTCAGCTCGAGCGCGATGTTCTCGCGGCCGGTCAGCGTGTCGATAAGGTTGGAGTCCTGGAAGATGAAGCCAAGATCCTCGCGGCGAAACTTGGCAAGCGCCTTGCCTCGCAGGCGCGACACCTCCGTACCGTTGACCGTCACCTGACCGCCCGTGGGACGGTCGATGGTGGCGATGCAGTTGAGCAGCGTGGTCTTGCCGGAACCTGACGGCCCCATGACGGCGACGAACTGGCCGTCTTCGACGGTAAACGACAGGCCCCGCAGCGCGTAGGTGGGGTTGCCCTTTCCACCGAAGACGCGCTCGAGACGCTCGACGACGAGCGCCGGCTGCGCGCTGTGTGCCTGGCTGGGGGACGAATGCTTTTCGGGCATGGCGAGTCCTTTCTTGTCAGAGGCGCCCCGCCTTCGGGGTGCGTCCCCATCATGGGCCCTGGGGCCGTACCGCCGCCATCGATGCGGCTTACACCTTCCTTACGGGCGTGTAAGGTTGAGCGTGTCCGCATTCGCGGGAAAGCCGAGCACGACGCGCGTGCCGCACCCCTGCTCCGAGTACGCATCCAGGCTCACGCCCATCTCCTCGCACAGCCGCGCGCACAGGTAGAGGCCCATGCCGGTCGCAGAGCCCTCGGCGCGGCCGTTCTCGCCCACGAAGCCCCGGTCGAAGACCTTCGGCATGTCGGCTTCGGGTATACCCTCGCCATCGTCTGCCACCTCGAGCTCGACGGCGCCCGACGTGCCCGTGCCCTTCTCGCGCGCGCCGATGCGGATGGTGCGGGCGCCGTACTTGGCGGCGTTTTGCAGCAGCTGTCCCAGCATGAAGATGAGCCACGAACGGTCCGTGAACACGTGCAGGCCGGGGTCGATCGCGAGCTCGGGCGTGACGCCCGCGGCGATGAGCAGGTTCTGGTTGCGCTTGCACGCCTCTTTTGCGGCTTCGAGCAACGCGAGCTCGCGGATGGAATAATCGCTGGAGAGCGCCTGGCTGCGCGCATAGTAGAGCGCCTGCTCGACATGGCGCTCGATGCTCTCGAGTTCCTGGCGCAAGGCGGTGGCCTCCGGGCCGCGCAGGCGGCCGAGTATGAGGCGGGACGCCGCGATGGGCGCCTTGATCTCGTGGATCCAGGTCTCGATGTAGCGCTCGTAATCATCCGCGGCATCGGCGGCCCGCGCGAGGTCCTTTCCGGCCAGGTACACGAGCGTGTCGCACGCTTCCCACGACAGGCGCCCCTCCAAAAAGCGCGGCTCGGCGACGAACGCGCTTACGTGACGGGCGTGGTCGAGCTGCTCGATGGCCTCGTGCAACCCGGCGTAGTACGCGCGCTTGCGGATAAAGTCCCAGGTCAGGGCGATGACAAGCGCGATGAGGACGAGTGCGGCGAGCACGGCGGCTCCCCACGGGGTCGCGCCCAACACGAGCGCGGCGCCAAAGACGAGCAGCGCGCACGGCAGCCACACCGCGAGAAGCGGCAGCCGGTCCTTCAGGTAGCCGCGCACCGTGAACGAGTCGTACGCCCCGCTCATACCAGGTAGCCCTGACCGCGTTTGGTGACGAGGAAATCCTCGGGCACGCCCAGGCTGGCGAGTGCCTTGCGCACGCGGTTGATGTTGACGGTGAGCGTGTTGTCGTCGATGAAGGCATCGGAATCCCACAGCTCGCACATGAGCTCCTGGCGTGTGACGATGATGCCGGGGCTCGACATGAGCACATCGAGGATGCGCTGCTCGTTGCGCGAGAGCTCGACGCTTTTGCCCTGATAGAGCGCGCAGCCGGACCCGAGGTCGAGCGTCACGCCCCGATGCGAGATGGTGCGCGACGGCACGGCGCTCGCGCGTCTGAGGAGTGCCTGGACGTGCGCGAGCAGCACGGCGGGGCGGTACGGCTTCGTGAGGTAGTCGTCCGCGCCCAGGTTCATGCTCATGACCTCGTCGAACTCGGATTCGGACGAGGTGAGCACGAGCACGGGCGTCATCGCGCGCTTGCGCAGGTCGCGGCAGATGGAGTGCCCGTCGTTGCCGGGGACCTTCAAGTCGACGATGGCGAGGTCGGGGTCTTGCCGGGCGATCCACTCGGCGGCGTGGGCGAAGTCATCGCACGCGCAGCTCTCGTAGCCGTTGAGCTCGAGCAGGTGCGCGAGCTCCTGGCACAGCAGGGCGTCGTCTTCGACAATGCAGATCTTTGGCATGGCAGCGCCCTTCCCTCGAGGTTTACGTACGTGCAGATTCATGGTGGCAATTGTACTTCGGGCACGGGCGCTTGCGTGCACACGTTGCGCGACTTGCGCGAGATGCGTGGCACTGCCACCATTCTCGTGCAGCTCACGTGGGATGTGTGGCACTGCCACGTTTCCCGTGCCGCATGGAGCGCTGTGCGCGGAATCTTTGCACCTTCTTTATGCCAATGCGCCTACACTCGCATCGGCAGAATCATTAGGAGGCGTGCATGTCCATCTTGCGAAAGAAGCTTGCAATCGTAATCGGTTGCGGGGCGTTTGGCAGCGTGCTGGCCTGCACGCTTGCAGATGCGGGGTACCTTGCCCGCGTCGTCGACATCAACCAGGGCGCGTTCGCGGACCTGGGCGATGATTTCGACGGAGAGACCATCGCCGGCGACGGCACGAACATCTCGGTCCTCGAAGACTGCGACATCGAGCGCGCCGCGTTGCTCGTAGCGGCCACGCACAACGACCCCGCGAATGCCCTGATTGCGGAAATCGCGAGCGAAGTCTACGGGGTTGAACGCGTCTACGCCCGAATCGAGGATGACTCCATTCTGAAAATGCTCGCGGATACCGATATCGAGCTCATCTGCCCGCATCTCATCTGCATTGACGAGTTCTACCGGCTCTCCGGTATCAAGCCAGCGGGGAGGCGTTTGCCATGAGGGTCATCGTCGTGGGAGGCCGCACGCGCGCCGATTACATCATCGAGTCGCTCCGGGCAAATGGCGACGATGTCGTCGCCGTGAACTCCGATCGGCAATACTGCGAGTATCTTTCTGCGCGCCACGACATCGACACGTTCTGCGGCGACGGCACGAAGCGCCAAGTGCTCGAAGATGCGGGGGCGGCAAGCTGCGACGTGCTTATCGCGCTGACCAGCGTCGACGCCGATAA
Source organism: Coriobacteriales bacterium (assembly GCA_051876145.1). GTDB lineage: Bacteria > Actinomycetota > Coriobacteriia > Coriobacteriales > QAMH01 > CACZQA01. The sequence goes on from JBJEHP010000319.1 coordinate 3,649, forward strand.
CCTCATCATCTGCCAGCTGGGCGAGTTCTTCTTTGACATCGGTTCGCGCATGTGCGTCGTCTCGAACCCGCGCAACATCAGAATCTTCCGCAAGCTCGGGGTCACCGCGGTCATCAGCGAGACATCCATCTTGGCCCAGGCGATTCATCAGCTGATGTCGCAAGACGCCGAACAGGCTTTCGACAAACAGAATAATCCGCACCTGACCAGCTCGTTTGCCGCTTTGCCGGACGCCGACGTCGTCGCAAAGTTCAACAAACGCCAGACGGGCAGAATCCGCAGGGCAGGTTCGAGATAGAAGATGTTCGGCATCGTACAGGGTGCGCGCGGCAGTCTTGGGCATGCCATGGCGCGATATGTAGGGCTATCTGCAATCTTTGTCGGGGCAATCGAGCTCATGCCGCTCGTAATGATCCCGTTCGACCTCGACGACCAGATGCTCGCCCCGTGTTTTATCTTCCCGGGACTGTGCACGATGGCGTTTGGATACCTCATCTACTTCGCCCACGGCAAGGGAAGAATCGGCCGGCCCCTCGACAAGCGTTCGTCGAGCGCCTGCATACTCATAGTGTGGCTTCTCGCGATTGCCGTCTATGCCGTGCCGTTTGTTGCCGCGGGCATGCTCGACCCGTTCCAGGCTTTGTTCGAGTCGACGAGCGGGCTCACGACAACGGGCCTGAGCATTATCGACGTCGATTCGTGCCCGCGCATCTTCCTGCTGCACCGCAGCCTGATGCACTACTTCGGAGGCGTCGGGCTCGTGCTCGTGCTCACCGTCATCTTGAACCAGGGGAAGAGCCTGCAGGCTTACAACCTCGAGGGCCACACCGACCGCCTGCTGCCCGGCGCCGTCGGCACCGCGCGCATCATCCTCATCCTCTACACATCGGTTATCACCGTCGGTGCCCTCGCCTACCATCTTTGTGGCATGTCGTGGTTCGATTCCGTCAACTACTCGATCTCCGCAGTCTCTACCGGGGGCTTCACGACGCATGCGACAAGCGTCGCCTACTTCGACAGCATTTCCATCCAAGTTGTTTCGATCGTGCTCATGCTGATCGGCGCGACCAACTTCTACCTGAACTTCCTCCTGATCAAGGGCAAGTTCCGCAACGTGCTCACCCACGTGGAGACGCGCTTCTTCTACTTGCTCATCGCCGCTTCGACGACGGTCGTCGCGCTCGCCATCGCGTCGGCCGACGGTTCGGCGGAACCAGCAGGAACCATACTCACTGCCTTGTTCCAGGTTGTCTCGGTCATCACGACGACGGGCTTCCAGACGGTGCCGGCCTTTACGGTCTTTCCCCCATCGGCGTTGTTCGTCTTCATGGTCTTGATGTTCACGGGCTCCGAAGCAGGCTCAACCGCTGGCGGCATCAAGCTGTACCGCATTATCGTGACGACGGCATCCATCATCCGTTCGCTCAAGTCCATCCATGGTCATGCCATCAGCACTCGGGCGGTCAAAATCAACAAATTCGGGAGGAAGACGGTCTTGTCACGCGAGGAAATGGACGGTGCGTTGTCGTTCGTCATCGTCTACACCGGCGTCTTCGTCGTGGGCAGCTTCGTATTCTCGCTGTGCGGAGCGAGCATTGGAGACGCGGTCTTCGACTTTTCATCGTGCCTGGGAAACGTCGGCGTCGGCATCGGCTTTATCAATTCGGCGTCCTCGCCTGTCGTCCTCATGGCGGGAGCCCTGGGAATGATACTCGGCAGGCTCGAGATCATTCCGGTTTTCGTCGGGATAGACTGGTTGGTAACAACAAAGGGAAGAGGAGGTCGCCCAT
>JBJEHP010000320.1:0-21315 GCA_051876145.1 Coriobacteriales bacterium
TGAGCGCGTAGGTCTTGCCCGGCTCGAGTGTGAACGAGATATCGCACAGCGTCGCGACCTCGGCACCGGGAAACCTAAAGCCCACGTGCTCGAAGCGCACCTCGTGGGGTTTGGCAAGCATCTCTGCCGGCACTTCCACCGGCTGCTCGGCGTCGACGATGCTCGGCTCCTTCGAGACGACCTCCCAGATGCGCTCGCCCGCCGCGGAGGCGCGCGGCCACATCATGAAGATCATCGAGAGCATCATCACCGAGAACAGCACCTGCATCGCATACTGGACAATCGCCATCAGATCGCCGACTTGGAACGAGCCGGCGTCGATGAGCTGTGCGCCAAACCACACGATGAGCACCATCGCGATGTTCAAGATGAGCGAGATGGCGGGCATGAGGGCCATCATGCGGCGCGCGACGGCGATGTTCGTGTCCGCCAGGTCCTTGTTGGCCTTCGAGAAGCGCGCCTCCTCGTAGGCCTCGCGGCGGTACGCGCGGATGACGCGGATGCCGGTCAGGCCCTCGCGCGTGACGCGGTTCAGATTGTCGATGCGCGCCTGCAGCGAGCGCAGCAGCGGCAGCACCCAGCGGATGACGACGAAGGCGAGCACCAGCAGCACGGGTATGGCGGCGAACACCACCATGGAAAGCTCGCCGTTCATGCGCCAGGCCGCGACGGCCGCGCCCACGAGCATGATCGGCGACATCATGGCGAGCGTCATGCCCATCTGCACGAAGCGCTCGAGCTGCTGCACGTCGTTGGTCGTGCGGGTGATGAGCGACGAGGTGCCGACCTCGTCCATCTCGGCCAGGCTGAACGCGCTCACGCGGCGGTAGAGCGCGCTGCGCAGCTCGCGGCCCAAGCCCATGCTCGAGCGGGAGGCGGCAAGCGAGTTGAGCAGGTCGGCGACCATCGCGCCGAGTGCCCACAGCACCATGAGCAGGCCGGTCTGGAGCACGAACGGGATGTCGCCGTTGACGATGCCCGTGTCGACGATGTCGCTCATGTAGTTGGGAATCTCGAGCTCGCAGACGACGCGCACCACCGTCAGCAGAAACGAGAGGAGAAGCAGTGGCAGGAAGCGCTTGAAATATGTTGCGAGCAGTCTAGTCATGGCCTGCGATTCTAAAGAAAAACGGCCACGCGGCGGAAAACCGTTGCGCAGCCGTTTGCTTTGCCGATCCGCTCAGACGAGCGGGAGGACGTCGCGAAAGATTACGCGCGATAGCCGTTGGGGTTCATGCGCTGCCAACGCCAGGAGTCCTCGCACATGTCCTTGATGTCGTAGCGTGCCGTCCACCCGAGCTCGCGCTCAGCCTTTGAGCAGTCGGCGTAGCATGCCGCGATGTCGCCCGCACGGCGCGGCTTGATCTCGTAGGGGACGTCGATGCCCGTCGCCTCGACAAACGCGTGCACCAGCTCGAGCACGCTCGTGCCCTTGCCCGTGCCCAGGTTGTAGATGGACAGGCCACCTTCGGGCTTGAGCGCCTTCAGCGCGGCGACGTGCCCGCTCGCGAGGTCCATGACGTGGATGTAGTCGCGCACGCCGGAACCGTCGGGCGTGTCGTAGTCGTCGCCAAAGACGCCGAGCTTGTCCAGCTTGCCGACGGCCACCTGCGTGATGTAGGGCATGAGGTTGTTGGGGATGCCCGTCGGGTCCTCGCCCATGGTCCCGGACTTGTGCGCGCCGATCGGGTTGAAGTAGCGCAGCAGCACGACGTTCATGTCCGGGTACGCGAACTGCACGTCGGTGAGGATGTCCTCGATGATGGACTTCGTGCGGCCGTAGGGGTTGGTCACCTCGCCCTTGGGCATGTCCTCGGTCAGCGGCAGCTTCTCGGGCGTGCCGTAGACGGTGGCAGAGCTCGAGAAGATGATGTTCTTGCAGCCCGCATCGCGCATGGCCTCGAGCAGCTTGACCGTGCCGCCCACGTTGTTGTCGTAGTACTCGATGGGCTTGTGCACCGACTCGCCCACGGCCTTCAGGCCGGCAAAGTGGATGACGCAGTCGATGTGGTGGGCGGCAAAGACCTCGGCGAGCTTTTTCTCGTCGCGGATATCGCCCTCGACAAACTCGACGGGCTTGCCCGTGATTGCCTCGATGCGGTCGAACACGACCGGCGAGGCGTTGCACAGGTTATCGAACGCGATGGGCTCGTGCCCCGCGTTCTGCAGCTCGATGATGGTATGGCTTCCGATGAAGCCGGCTCCGCCGGTAACGAGAATCTTCACTAGCTCCCCCAAGGTCGCAATCTTGCTGTCGCGTAGATTCTAGCGCAGCTCAGTGGTCGGTGCGCATGCACGTTGCGGTCATGCGGCACACATGCGTGCCCAGTTCGTCTTCGACGTCGATCGTGAAAAACGTGAGCGCGCGACCGATCTTGTCGGGACGCGCGGTGGCAATGAGACGCTCGCCTTTCGCGCGGCGCATGAACTGGATGGCCGAGCTCACCGACGAGGACGCTTCCTGGCCCATGTTCGTGGCGACGGCCAGCGCGAAGTCGGACAGCGAGAAGAGCACGCCGCCCATCACGAAGCCCTGCGCGTTGTGGTGGCGGTCGTCGATCGTCATGGAAACGGTCGCTGCGCCGGTCTGCGGGTCGTAGCTATCGACGACGGCGCCCAGGCACTTGTGCGCGAACTGGTCGCGCTCGAAGAACGTGCGGATCTGCTCGATCGACGCGTCGGCGTCGAGGTTATCCAACATGATGGAATTGCCCACGGCAACCCCTTTCTCTCGGGTAATACGTAGTTGGAGAGAATAATCCGCGCAGAGTGCTTGTCAGCAACGCTGCGCATATCGTTGCCAACATGTTGCAACCGTGCGCAGAAAATGAAAGAAGCCATCGGAAATCCGATGGCTTCTTTGCGATTCGATGGCGGGATGTAAGGGGCTCGAACCCTCGACCTCCGGCGTGACAGGCCGGCGCTCTAACCAGCTGAGCTAACACCCCACTGCCTCAGCAGCGAAAAGTATGATAACAGAAAGCCTTTCGCTGTAAAGAAGAAAATTGAAATAATTTCCCCCAACGCAAAAAGGGGCGCCGAAGCGCCCCCTCAAGCTGGTCTTACATCATGCCGCCGGCACCTTGCATGGCCGCTGCCATGGCAGCCGGGTCGGGGCCGTCGGACGGAACGTCGGAGACGGTCGCCGCGGTGATGATGAGCATCGTCGCAACGGACGTGGCGTTCTGAAGTGCGGAGCGGACGACCTTGACCGGGTCGATGACGCCCATGCTGATCATGTCGCCGTACTCGCCCGTAGCCGCGTTCAGGCCGTAGCCCGTCTCGGAGTTCTTGATCTTGTCGACGACGACAGAACCCTCGAAGCCGGAGTTCTCGGCGATGGCGCGAATCGGGGCCTCGCACGCCTTGCGGACGATGTTGATGCCGACCTTCTCCTCCTCGTCGGCAACCTCGATGTCGTCGAGTGCGGACATGGCGTCAATCAGGGCAGAGCCGCCGCCGGCGACGATGCCTTCCTCGACAGCCGCATGCGTGGCCTGCAGCGCATCGTCGATACGAGACTTGGTCTCCTTGAGCTCGGCCTCGGTTGCCGCGCCGACCTTGATGACCGCGACGCCGCCGGAAAGCTTCGCCTTGCGCTCCTGGAGCTTCTCACGGTCGAAGTCGGAGGTGGTGTCTTCGATCTGGGCCTCGATGGCCTTGATGCGATCGGCAATCTGCTCCTTGTCGCCCGCGCCGTCGACGATCGTCGTGGAGTCCTTGGTGACCTTGACGGACTTGGCGGTGCCGAGCATGTCGACGGTGACGTCGGAGAGCTGCACGCCGAGTTCCTGCATGGCAGGCTGGCCACCGGTGACGATTGCGATGTCCTCGAGCATGCGCTTGCGGCGGTCGCCGAAGCCAGGTGCCTTGACGGCGACGACGTTGATCGTGCCGCGGATCTTGTTGAGGACGAGCGTTGCGAGCGCCTCGGACTCGACGTCCTCAGCGATGATGAGCAGCGGCCTGTTGGACTGCATCACGCCGTTGAGCAGCTCGAGGATGTCCTGGATGGCGCCGATCTTCTGGTCGGTGATCAGGATGTAGGGGTTTTGCAGCTCGGCGGTCATGCGGTCGGTGTCGGTGACCATGTAGGGGCTCAGATAGCCCTTGTCGAACTCCATGCCCTCGACGACGTCGATGTCGATGCCGAAGGTGTTGGAATCCTCGACGGTGATGACGCCGTCTTTGCCGACCTTCTCCATGGCGTCGGCGATCTTCTCGCCAACCTCTGCCTGGCCGGCGGAAATGGTGCCGACGTTCTTGATCTCGTCGAAGGTGTTGACCTCTTTGGAATCGGCCTTGATCTTCTTGACGAGGGCGTCGACCGCCTTGTTCATGCCGGAGCGGATAGCCAGCGGGTTGGTGCCGGCGGTGACGTTCTTCAGGCCGTCTTTGATCATGACATCAGCGAGCAGGGTCGCGGTCGTGGTGCCGTCGCCAGCGACGTCGTTGGTCTTGACAGCGGCCTCGCGGATGAGCTGGGCGCCCATGTTCTCGACCTTGTCCTCGAGCTCGATTTCCTTCGCGACGGTGACGCCGTCGTTGGTGATGAGGGGCGCGCCGTAGCTGCGCTCGCAGGCGACGTAGCGGCCCTTGGGGCCAAGGGTGACCTTTACCGCGTCGGCGAGCTTGGAAGCGCCGGCAGCAAGAGCGCTGCGGGCGTCGGCATCAAAGCTAATGTTCTTTGCAGCCATGTATATCGACCTTTCCTAATGTGTGTGATTTCAGGTGAACGGGGTTATTTCGTGACGACTGCGTACAGGTCGTCGCCGCGCAGGATGAGGTAATCCTCGCCGTCGACCGTGACCGTCTGTCCGCCGTACTTGCCGTAGATGACGGTATCGCCGACCTCGACCGGAACGGGAACGAGCTTGCCGTCGACGTACTTGCCCTCGCCAACCGCAAGGACCTCGCCGCGCTGCGGCTTTTCCTGATCTTTCGTGGTGAGGATGAGACCGGAAGCGGTGGTCTCTTCTGCTTCAGCTTGCTTGATGATGACTCGATCGCCCAATGGCTTAAGATTCATCGTACAGCCTCCTTTGCTGGCTACGTTGCAAGCGCGGCGCGCCCTGTTGCGCACCTGCGCATTGGTACCTAGGTTCGACGCTGTAAATACTAGGTGCAAAACAAGACCTTGTCTTCCCAGAGGGAGCTTTGTTAACTTTCCGTAAGAAAATTATCTTATACGTTCACACTTAGATTTTTAGCGGTGGCGGATACGGTACGGGCGACTTCTGGGGTCACCGCGTGCGTATGACAGACCGGCGAGGCATTGGCCATATACGCGACAGATCGGCGAGGTATTGGCCATTTTTGGTCAGAGGCTCTCCAGTTTGTCACGTATATGGTCAGGAGCTCGCCGGCCTGTCACCCGTCGGCGCAGATGACACGAGGGGCCGTGGGTATCGTGCCATCGATGGCGGCAAGAAAGAGCGCAGCTCCGTTCTTGCTCCGAATTACCTCGGAAGCACGTCCGCTCGAGCTCCGAATCCCGTCTGGCCGTGTCTCAGATCCAGCTCGCATTCGCATCTGGGAACCGAAAAGGTTCCCACGCTACGCTTCTTAGTGATGATTTATGTGGAGAACATATCGGCACTCGAATTCTGGCTCTCGGCCAAGCGGGCGAGTATGCGCCTCGAACGCCTGCCGCGCGTCTCGCGCCTGTCCGGTCTGCCTTCAACCGCGCACGAGCTCGCACAGACGCCCCTCGACATCCTCCCCGTCAGTCGCTCGGCGTTGCACCTGCTCGTGCCAGACGAGAGACTGCGCGTGAAAAAGCACAGGCACGTCTACCGCGTCTCCACCGGCGGGATTGTCCCGAATTCGTTCGTGCAGATACGCGCGGACATCTGCATCGCATCGCCCGAGCTCACGCTGGTGCAGCTAAGCGAGCGGCTCACGCTCCCACAGCTCGCCCGCACCATCGACGAGCTGTGCGGCACGTACCTGCCGCAACGTGGATATGGCGGAAGCTTCATCGACGAGGTTCCCAGCGTCACGACGCTGCCGAGGATCGCGCGCTGCGCGGCAGATCACAAGGGCATCTTCAATACACGCACCTTGCAACGGGCACTTGCCTACTGCGCGGAAAGATCCGCTTCGCCCAAAGAGACGGAACTGCAGCTCCTGCTCAACCTGCCGACGATCTGCGGCGGAGCCCAGATCCCCAGATTCGAGATGAACGTCCCGCTCGAGATCCCGCCCGAACTCAGACGCTACCTCAACCAATCATGCGTCAAGCCCGACCTGTTCCGGGCGCAAGAGCTCCTCGACATCGAGTACATGTCCGACCAAGAACACCTGGGAGAGCAGCGCGAGCGGCACGACTCCAGGCGGAGAAACGTCATCGAGGCGATGGGCATCGCGGTCATCGACGTCTGGAAGGAAGACCTTGCGAGCGCAGCCGCGTTCGAAAGGATCATCATGCAGGTCAAGCGGTATCTCGGGCTGCGCTACCGCACTCCCTCGCCCACAACGCTCGCACGTAGGCAGCGCACGATGGAGGAGCTGCGCGAACCGCTGCGCATCGATGACAAACCGGCGAGCGTCTGACCATATACGCGACAAACCGGAGAGCTGCTGGCCATTTATTTCCAATGCCTCGCCAGTCTGTCACCTATATGACTAATGCCTCGCCGGCCTGTCACGCGCACCCACATCCGCACCCGATGACACGAGGGGCCGTGGGTATCGTGTCACCCGCGCGTGGGTATCGTGTCACTCGCGCGTGCGCAGGGGCATATGTGCCTGCGGGTCGTCGGAAAGCGAGCCGAAGATTCCCTCGTGGTAGAGATCGAGAGCCGCCGAGGCAATCATCGAGGCGTTGTCGGTGCAATCGGAGAGCTCTGGCATGACCACGCGTATGCCGCGCTTGCCCAGCTCGCGGCTGAGCTGCTCGCGCAGTGCCGGGTTGGCGGCCACGCCACCGCCAATGCACAGCACCTTCGAGCCGGTCTCCTTGCACGCCGTGAGCGTCTTGGCGACGAGCACGTCGACGACCGCAGCCTGGAAGCTCGCGGCCAGGTCGGGGATATCGACCGGCGCGTCCTTCTGGTTTTGGTTGTGGATATAGGTCACCACCGCGGTCTTCAGGCCGGAAAGCGAGAACTTGAGGTCGCCGCTGTGCAGCATCGCGCGCGGGAACTTGATGGCCTTGGGGTCGCCGTCTTTCGCGTAGCGGCTGATGATCGGGCCGCCCGGATACCCGAGCCCGAGTGCCTTTGCCACCTTGTCAAACGCCTCGCCCACCGCGTCGTCGAGCGTCGAGCCCATGACCTCGTAGTCTCCCCATGCCTTCACATGCACGAGCATGGTGTGCCCGCCGCTGACGAGCAGCGCCACGAACGGCGGCTCGAGCGTGGGGTCCACGTAGCGGTTGGCGTACAGGTGCCCCTCGAGGTGGTTGACGCACACGAGCGGCAGCCCCGTCGCAAAGCACAGCCCCTTCGCGAAGGCGACGCCTACGACCAGCGCGCCGACGAGCCCGGGGCCGAGCGTCACGGCGACGGCGGACAGGTCGCTCCAGGTGAGGCCCGCCTGCTCCATCGTGTACATGACCGTGGGAACGATCGCCTCGGTGTGCTTGCGCGAGGCGATCTCGGGCACGACGCCGCCAAAGCGCGAGTGGAAGTCGATCTGACTCGCAATAGTGTCGGACATGATGGTGCGGTCGCCGTCGATGACCGAGGCGGCCGTCTCGTCGCAGGAGCTCTCGATGGCGAGGATGAACGGCGCGTGGGCACCAGCCACGGCAGATGCGGGGCTATCGGGGCTCGAGATGCGCATCGAGCCGCCCGACTCGCGCGACGAGACCTGCAGCGGCAGCGTGCCGCGCATGATGAGCGCGTCGTCTTTGCCCTTGTAGTAGCGCGGGCGCACGCCCACGTCCTCGAGCCCGAGGCCATGGTAGAACGCGATTGCCGTGTCGTTGTCGGTGCGCACCTCGAGCGTGATGGTCTCGGCGCCCAGGGCGCGCCCGTCGGTTGCCACGCGCTCGATCAGGCGCGTGCCCACGCCCTGCGTGCGCTCGGCGGGGTCGACACAGATGATGAAGATGCAGAGCTCGCCGTCGACCACCTGGCCGCCCGCGCAGCCGATGACGTCGCCGTCTTTGCGCGCCACCCACCAGCTGCGGTCCTCGCGGCCAATCTCGTCGGCGAGCTTGCCGGACGTCCACGCGTCAAGCGGCAGCGCGCGCTGCTGCAGCTTCGCGACGGCGTCGACGTCGTTGATCGACATCGGGTGCAAGAACAGCCCGCCCACGGCCCGCTGCTCGGCAACGCCGCTCTTGGGCAATTCCTCTGCCGAGAGCTTGAGCCGCTTGCGCTCGTTTTCTTCCGCATCCGAAAGGCGCGTGTACACCGGCAAGAGCTCCGCCGGGTTGCCGCTGTCCTGCCTGCCCGCCGCGACGTCCGCGACATACGCCTGCAAAAGTCCCTCGCCGTCGGGCAGCCACAGCGCCTCGTCGCCCAGCGTGAACAGCGCGTCACCGAAGCAGGCGGCGTGCTTTTTCAGCCCATCGCCAAACAGCGTGAGCGGGCGTCCCGCCTCGACCCACGCGCGTGCCGTGTCCGCCGGCTTGGCGACGGTATCCACCTCGAGGCGCTCCACACCCGCGTCCGTGAGCACGAAGCGCACGGGGTAGACCTCCTTGCGCATGGCGTCGGCGACGATGCCGACCTCCCCGCGCACGCCCGCTCGCCACACGCGCCACGCGACGGCATCGAGCGTCGACACGCCGTGAAGCGGCACGCCCAGGCCACACGCGAGACCCTTTGCCGTGGCCACGCCGATGCGCACGCCCGTAAACGACCCCGGGCCCCGCCCGACCACGATCGCGTCGAGCTCGGACACGCCGTAGCCCGCGTCGTCGAGGACCTTGCCCGCCCGTTCGAGCAGCACCTGATTTGCCTTGCGCGGCGCCTCTGCATCGAAGCTCGCATCGAGCGTGACCGTGCAACCGTCAACCGTACCCGCCGCGAGCGCAAGCTGCGTGCTCGCGGTGTCAAAAGCCAAAACGCGCATATAACCCTATTCCGAGAGATCGGCGCGAATCTTCGCGCCTTCCGAGATTCTGTTGCCCTTGATGACCGTCTGGCCATCGTCTGTCTGCCCGAGGACCTCGACCTGGTGCTCGGACGTCGTGTTGTCATCGTACACGACCACAACATAGTCCGCGCCGTCGTTGTTGGCAACCGCCGCGGTGGGGACGTAGAAGACAGTCCCGAAATCGCGCAGCTGAATCTGCCCCTCGATGCTCATGTCGGTCTTGATCGCCTCGTTGTAGCCAAACGTGACGCGCACTTCGTAGAGCGGCGAGCCATCGCGCGCGGTCTCGTCCGCGATCTTTCCACCGACGGTGCTCACCGTGCCCTCGATCGTCTTGCCGGGCAGCTGCCCGCTCGTGATCGTGACCGACTGCCCGCGGCTCACGCCCTCGATGTCCGCTTCGGGTACCTTCAGCACGGCCACGGGGTTTTGGTAGTTGACGATGAGCATGGACGCGCCGCCTGCGTTGAGCTCTGCGATCCTGTCGCCCACCTTTGCCCGGATGTTGTGCACGGTTCCGCTCGCGCCCGCCGTCACGGTGAGCTGGTCGTGCTGCTGCTGGGAGAGCTTGAGCGCCTTGCGCGCCATGTCGTAGTTGTCCTGCGCCTGGGCGAGGTTTCCCTTTGCCGTGTCGAGGTTTTTCTGGGCCGTCTTGACCGCCGTGTCGAACGACGGATCGATCGTCTGTGCTGCCGCATTGGCATCCGCGGCCTTTGCGGCAGCGTTTGCCGCATCGAGACGCTGCTGCTCGGAGGCTTTCGCGGCGTTGACCTTGTCGAGGTCGGACTGCGCCTGCGTGGCTGCCTGCTGCGCCTGGTCGAGGGCGGTCTTAGTCTGATCGTAGGCGGTTTGGTTGGTCTGCACCGCGTTCGTGATGTCGGGATTGGAGACGGTCATGAGGACCGCGCCCTTGGAGACGGCGTCGCCCTCCTTCACGGAGATGCTGTCGACGGTGCCGGACGCCTGTGGCTTGACCTCCGCGACGATGTCGGGGCCGATCGTCCCCTCGCAGGTCACCGTCGCCGCGTACGTGCCGGCCGTGAGCGTGGTGGTCTGGTATTCCTGGGGTGTCTTGACGTGCCCGGTGAACAGCTGCGCGAACAGGAACGCCGCGCCGCCAAAGATGACGAGCGCAGCGGCGACGATGCCTCCGACGATGAGCATCGTCTGGCGATTGTCCTTTTTCTGAATCTCATCGGACGCAGACACTGCGAACCCGCCTCTCTCGATGAGGGGTATTCTAGTGCATTTGCCGTGGATGCGCGCGCGTGGGCGGCTAGGCAGCCGAATAGCTGACGGTGCTCGTATCGGAATTGCCCGCGGTGTAGCTCGTCGTGCCGTCACTTGCGATGGTATAGGAGACGCTCGTTCCGTTGCTCGTGGTGTTCACCGACTGGGACTGCGAGGTGGAACCCGAGCCCGAGCCCGAGGAGCCGAGCGTGCTCGAGAGCACGCCGTAGCGCAGCGCCGAGCACCCGCCGAACAGCAGGTTGATGAAGAGGTTGAGCGCGATGATGATGACGACCCACTTCAGGCAGCCGCTCGCCTGCTGACGTTGCGCCTTGCGCTGGGCCTCGCGATACTCCTGCTGTTGCTGGTACTGTTGCTGGTACTGCTGCTGGTATTGCTGCTGCTGTTGCTGTGCCTGCTGGGCCCACTGGTTGAACATCTCGGCGAAGGGGTCGTAGTACTGTCCCTGGCCGCCGGCGTTGCCCGTGGTCTGTCCGCCCGTGTAGGTGTAGCCGCCAAACGGGTCGTAGTACTGGCCGCCTTGCTGCCCACCGCCGTACGAGCTGGTCGTCGTGTTTTGCGCATAGGGGTTCTGACGCGCGCGGGGGCCATAGGGCGTGCCGTTGATGATCGCGTCGTATGCGGCGTTGACTTCCGCCATCTTCTTGGCAGCTTGCTCGTCGCCGGGGTTGAGGTCGGGATGGTACTTCTTGGCAAGCTTGCGGTACGCCTTGGTGACCTCGTCTTTCGAGGCGCCAGGCGTGAGGCCGAGTACTCTGTAGGGGTCTGTCTGTGGCATAGTGTGGCTATCTTACCGTGAATTCCTGAAGATTCGCTGAATGCAAGGCATCGGTTCGGCAACAAGGAACGCGTCGGGGCACGGTGGTGTCAAGCGAAGCCGGAGTCGTCCGGACCAGCGCATCACCCGCGTTTCGCGAACGCCTCCTCGAGCCGCCGACCTGCATCTCCTTGCCCGGTTGCCATCAGATGGCGCACGCCTTCCCCATCCACCGAGATGCGCACGTCCAGGTATTCGTCCGGCATCGCGTCGGGGAACTTGTCACCCCACTCGACGAGCGAGACCCCACCGCTTTCCAGCACGCCGTAATAGTCGATGTCCTCGAGCTCCTCGGCATCCTCGAGCCGGTAGAGGTCAAAATGATAGAGCGTGAGCCCGGAGCCCTCGTATTCGATCAAGATGTTGAACGTCGGGCTCGTCACGTCCGTGCTCACCCCGAGGCCTGCGGCGACGCCCTTGGAGAACTGCGTCTTTCCCGCTCCGAGGTCGCCCGAGAGCAAGACCACGTCGTCCGGCTGCAGACAGGCGGAAAGCTGCCGCCCCAGCTCGATGGTCTCGTCCACCGATGCGCTCGTCCTCTCGACCATCAGGCGCCTCCTTGCCCATCGCCCTGCCCCGCGGCGCGCCTGCGCTCGTACTCCGCATCCGAGTCGAGCAACCCGCGAATGAGGTCGAAGTCGTTTTCGAGATACGGGATCTTGTTGCGGTCGTAGATGGCGGCCGCGGGATGAAACGTCGGAATCACGCGGAACGGGCCGGTCACGTGCACGCTGCCGCGCAGGCGCGTGATGCCCGTCTGCGTTTGGAGGATGAACTTCGTCGAGAAGTTGCCCATCGTGACGAGCACGGTGGGGTGGATTGCCTTGATCTGCTCGCGCAGCCACGGCGTGCAGACGACGATCTCGTCCGGGCGCGGGTCGCGGTTGCGGGGCGGACGGCACTTGAGGATGTTGGCGATGTAGATGTCCTCGCGGTTGAGGTGGATGCGCTCGAGCAGCTGGTCGAGCAGCTTGCCCGCCGCGCCGACGAACGGCTTGCCCTGCAGGTCCTCGTTGCGGCCCGGCGCCTCGCCGATGAACATGACCTTGGCGTGCGGGTTGCCGTCTCCGGGCACGACGTTGGTGCGCGTGTCGCCCAGCGCGCACCTGTGGCAGGAGAACACGCCCTCGAGCGCCTCGTCGAGGGTCTTGTGGCTGCGCACCTCCGCCCCCGCCAGATGCTCGTGCTCGAGCTTGCCCTGCGGCTGCCGCATATCCTCGAACGCTTCCGGTGCCATGGGACTTCTCCTACACGTAGACGCGCGGCAGGCGCATGCCAAAGCCGCAGACGATCTCGTAGTTGATGGTGCCGATCTGCTCGGCCATCATGTCCGCCGTGACCTCGAGGCCGTTTTGGCGGCCGATGAGGACGACCTCGTCGCCGATCTCCGCGCCGCCTTTCACGCCGTGCACGGAATGTCCGATGGGAATCTCGACCATCATCTGGTCCATGCAGATGTTGCCCACCTGCAGGCACGGGCGGCCGTTGCATAGCACCTTCATCTTGCCCGAGAGCTCGCGGCGCACGCCGTCGGCGTAGCCGAGCGGGACGGTCGCGATCTGCACCGGCTTGGCGACGCGGTAGTTGAGGCCGTAGCTGACGCCCTCGCCGAGCTGCGGCTCCTTGAGGTACGAGATACGGCACTTGACCTGCATCGCGGGGATGAGGCCGTCGATGCCGCGCAGGACCGGGCTCGGGGCCAGGCCGTACATCGTGATGCCGACGCGTCCCATGTCGAAGTACGCCTCGGGGTAGCGTTGGATGGACGCGGAGTTGGCGCAGTGGATGATGCCGGGGTCGATGCGCGCGTTGGTCATGAGCTGGATCGCCTGGTTGAAGCGCTCGAGCTGCATGCGGAAGTCCCAGTCGCTGTCCTCGTCGGCAGTCGCGAAGTGCGTGAACATGCCGTCGAGCTGCAGACCGCGGTGGAAGTTGATCGACTGCATGAAGTCGACGACGTCGAGGTAGAACACGCCGATGCGGTTCATGCCGGTGTCGACGCCGAGGTGGTACTTGGCGACCATCCCGTGCAGGTCGGCCGCCTCGCCGAGCGCGAGCGCAAACTCGGACGTGGTGACCGTGGGCATGATGTTGAACGCGAGCAGAAGCGGGATGGAGCGCATCGGCGGCTGCGAGAGGATGAGGATGGGCGCGTCGATGCCCGCCTGGCGCAGCTCGATGCCTTCCTCGACCGTGGAGACCGCCAGGTGGTCCGCACCCGACGCGAGCGCCGTGCGCGCGACCTGGACGGCGCCGTGCCCGTAGCCGTCGGCCTTCACGACCGCCAGCAGGTGGCGGCGGGGCCCCAGGTGGCGGTGCGCCACCTTGACGTTGTGCGCGATGGCGCCGAGGTCGACCTCGACCCAGGCGTCACGCGGGAGCGTGTCGAGCGTGTACGAGCGGGGGACGCCGTTTGCGAAGATCTCGGGAATGGGCACGTCCGTTTGCACCCGCTTGGATTCGGATTCCGAGTTGATTCTCTCGACCGCATCGCCGAGATGCGGGTTAGCGCCAAAGTAATTTACCTCGTCTGCGCTCACAAAACGTCACGCTCCCAATGCTAGATAGGCAGGACCAATGTTGCTGATTATATCCTCAGGAAGAACCGCATTGACGCCCATTTGGCGTGCCGCCAAAGATCCGGCGACGCTGTGCAGGTGCACGCCGAGCGAGGCGGCGTCGAGCATGCTGAGCCCCTGGGCGGCAAGCGCCCCGATGATTCCGGCGAGCACGTCGCCCGTCCCCGCCTTGGCAAGCTCCGGGCCCGCCGAGGTGTTCTCGTAGAGCGTGCCCTCGGGCGAGGCGATGAGCGTCTTGGGGCCCTTGAGCACGACGACCGCCGAGTAGCGCTGCGCGAGCTCGAGCGCGTCTGAGGCGCGGTCTTGCACCTTGCGGCCGAGGAGCCGCGCCGCCTCCCCCTCGTGCGGGGTCAGGATATTGGGCGCGCACGAGCGCAGCTCGAGCAGCTCGGGGTGCTTCGAGACGATATTGAGCGCGTCGGCGTCGAAGACGATGGGGCGCTGCACCTCTTCTTCGCGCAGGTCCTCGAGCAGGCGCGTGAGCAGGCCCGAGGCGGAGTCGTCCGCGGAAAGGCCGGGGCCCACGACGAGCACCTTGCTCTTCGAGATCGCGTCTAAGATTTCCGCGATGGTGCTTTGCGAGAGCGTGCCCTCGTAGCTTTGGCGGCAGGCGGTGACGGGAATGGAGAGCAGGTGCGCGCGGGCAACGGCGGCTGCCGCCTGCGTTGTGACGAGCCGCACGTAGCCTGCCCCAGCACGCGCCGCGGCAAGCGCCGTCATGACGGGGGCGCCGGGGTAATCGCGGCTGCCGCCGATGACGCCCACGGTGCCGCGCGAGTACTTGTTCGCATCAATAGCAGGGTGCGGGACGAGCGCCGCGAACTCGTCGGCGCTGCGGTGGAGGGGCAGATCAGGCATCGGCGTCTCCCTGTGCGTGGGATGGGGTATCGGATGGCGCGGCGGAGGGCGCGGCTGTTGCGGGCTCGCCTGCAGAGGCGGGCTCGTCGTCTAAGGCGTCCGGAAGCTGCGACTCGAGGTCGTCGAGCATGCCGCGCAGCTCCTTGAAGCGGGCGGCCATCTCCTGGCGCGGCGTCGGCTTGTCCTCGACGCGCGGGCGGCTCTCCTTGGTGACGGCGATGGCGTTTGCCACGGCCGTGTCGTGCGTGCGGCTGAGCGAAAGCGGCAGCTCCTGGACGCCGAGCTCGGAGGCGATCTCTTTCGCGCGACCGTGGAGCACGGCGTTGGGGCGCCCGCTTTGCTCGTGCACGACCTCGACGTCGGTCACCTTGATGCCGCGCGAGAACCCCGTGCCGAGCGCCTTGAGAACGGCTTCCTTCGCGGCGAAGAACATGGCGTAGTGGACGGCGGGGCGATGGTGCGCCTCGGCGTACGCGCGCTCCTGCTCGCTGAACACCCGGCGCGTGAACGCGGGCGAGCGCAAGATGATCTGCTCCATGCGCGCGACCTCGACGATGTCGACGCCCAGGCCCGTGCGCGGCGCATCGGCTTGGGGCTGCTCGGCGGGCCGGGGCGCGTCTGCCTGGGGCTGCTCGCGCTCCACTACTCCACCGTCACAGACTTCGCGAGATTGCGCGGATGGTCGACATCGCAGCCGCGCTCGAGGGCGACGTAGCGCGCGAGCAGCTGCAGCGGCACGCTCGCCGTGATGGCAGAGCACCAGTCCTTGCAAGGCGGCACATACAGCACGTAGTCGGCGATGCGCGCGGCTTCCTCGTCGCCTTCGGTCGCCACGGCCACGACATGCGACTTGCGCGCGAGGATCTCCTGCACGTTGGAGAGCGTCTGCATGCGCGTCGGCGAGTCGGTGACGACGGCCACAACGGGGACAGTCTCGTCGAGCAGCGCGATGGGGCCGTGCTTGAGCTCGCCGGCAGGGTACGCCTCGGCGTGCAGATAGCTGATTTCCTTGAGCTTTAGGGCGCCTTCGTAGCAGATGGTCGAGCCGATGCCGCGACCGACGTACATGACCGAGTGCGCCTTGGCGATGAGCTTTGCCGCCTTCTCGATTTCGGCAGTGTCCTGCAGGATGTCCTCGATTTGCGAGGGCGTCTCGCGCAGGTCGTAGTACAGAGAGTTGACCTGGCGCGTCGTCAGGCGGCCCTTCTTCTGGCCGAGGAACATCGCGATGAGCATAAGGCAGGCGATCTGCGCGAGGAACGACTTGGTCGCCGCGACAGAGATCTCCATGTTGGCGCGGACGTAGAGCACGCCGTCGGATTCGCGTGTGATGCGGCTGCCCACGCAGTTGGTGATGGCGAAGACCTGCGCGCCCTTCGCGCGTGCGATGCGCACGGCTGCCAGCGTGTCGGCCGTCTCGCCGGACTGCGAGATGGCGATGACGAGCGTGTTGGAGCCGACGATCGGGTCGCGGTAGCGGAACTCGCTCGCGACCTCGACGGAGACGGGGATGCGTGCCCAGCGCTCGATGAGCTCGCGCGCAACGAGGCCCGCATGGTAGCTCGTGCCGCAGCCGATGATGTAGACGCTGTCGATCGCCTCGATGTCGTCATCGTCCAAGTCGAGCTCGTCGAGGAGCACGCGGCCGTTCTTGACGGCGCCGGCGATGGTGTCGCGCACGGCGCGCGGCTGCTCGTAGATCTCCTTCAGCATGAAGTCCGGGTAGCCGCCGCGCTCGGCGCTCTCGGCATCCCAGTCGATATGCGTGAGCGCGGACTCGATCTGGGCGAGGTTCCCGTCGTAGCAGGTGATGCCCTCGCGCGTGAGCTTGGCAATCTGGCCGTCTTCCAAGAAGATGACGTCGCGCGTGTAGTTCATGACCGCGACGATGTCCGAGGCGACCAGGGACGCCTGTTGGTCTGCCGCATAGCCGACGACGATGGGGCTGTCCTTGCGAGTGACGACGATCTGGTCGGGATGGTCGACGTGGATGGCGGCGATGCCGTAGGCGCCCTCGAGGCGCGTCACGGTCTTGGCCATCGCGGCGACGAGGTCGCCGTCGTAGTACTTCTCGAGCAGGTGAGCGACGATCTCGGTGTCGGTCTCGCTGCGGAAGCTGTGGCCCTCCGCCTTGAGCTCGTCGCGGAGCTGCACGTAGTTTTCGATGATGCCGTTGTGGACGATGGCAATCTTGCCCTCGCAGTCGATGTGCGGGTGCGCGTTCGTCTCGCTCGGGCGCCCGTGCGTTGCCCAGCGCGTGTGGCCGATGCCCATCGTGGCGGGCAGCTCCTTGGCGGCGCAGGCGCGTTCCAGCTCCTCGACCTTGCCCTCGCGGCGGATGACCTCGAGCGCGCCGTCGCCTGTGGGCACGGCGATGCCCGCGGAATCGTATCCGCGGTACTCGAGCCTGTGCAACCCCTCGATCAGAATATCGGACGCCTTCTCCCGACCGATGTAGCCGACAATTCCGCACATAGGTGAAACCCCTTCCTGAGGTCAGTTTTCGTTTCGAGAGATTCTAGCAAACGCGCGCGTTTGAAACGTGAAGACTGTATGGCCTGCCAGCGGCGCAGCATCGCAAAATGACACGATACCCACGGCCCCTCGTGTCAAAGTGAACCGATACCCACGGCCCCTCGTGTCATTTTTGGTGTTGTTAGGACCACTGGGCGTCGCGGTGCGCCTCGACCAGCTGGATGTCCTCTTCGCTCATGTGCTTGAAGCGTCGTTGCGACTTGAGGTAGTGCTCGACCGGGGCGAACTCGCCCGACTTCTTGCGCGGGTCGCGGTTGACCGTCACCGCACCGCCCTCGCATTCGGCCAGGCGCCACAGACCGCAGTCGACCGCCTCGCGCGCGAGGTCAACCGTCGCGTCGACCGGGCTTCCCCAGCCCGTCGGGCACGGGGCGAGCACATGGATGAACTTCGTCCCGCGGATATGGCTTGCCTTCTCGACCTTGGTCGCGTAGTCGTCCAGGTACCCCACGCTCGCGGTCGCCACATAGGGCGCCCCCATCGCCGAGACGATGCGGAACATGTCCTTCTTCTGCGTGAGCGTCGCCTGCCCGTTGCGGTCGACCGGACTCGTCGTCGTGGAAGCGCCGTACGGGGTCAGCGAGCTCTGCTGGATGCCCGTGTTCATGTACGCCTCGTTGTCGTAGCAGATGTAGAGGATGTCGTCGTTGCGGTCGATGGCGCCGGACAGGGCCTGGATGCCGATGTCGGCCGTGCCGCCGTCGCCCGCAAAGCCGACCACCGTGTAGTCTTTCTCGCCTTTCCGCTTCATGCCCGCCGCGACGCCCGTCATGAGGCTTGCCGTGCCGGCAAACGTCGAGATCATCGCGTTGCAGCCAAAAGCCAGCTGCGGAAAGTTGAAGCCGACGGCGGACATGCAGCCTGCCGGCAGAATCGCGATGGCGCGGTCCCCCAGCACCTTGAGCGCGATGCGCACGGCGAGCGAACCGCCGCACCCGGCGCATGCCTTGTGGCCGAAAAACGGCTCGTCGCTGTTGATCAGATTGAGTGCGCGCGCCATGTCACATCCCCATTCCCAGAAACGCGTGGCTCGCGGCGTCGCCGCCATCGACCATCGTCGCGAACATCGTGTGGATATCGTCAGCCGTGATGTCGCGTCCGCCCAGGCCGCCGACGTAGCTGAAGGTCTTGGGCAGCTGGCCGGCAAGGCCGTCGTGCTGCGTCGCGGTGTAGAGCGCCGAGTTGACGTTGCTGAACACCGTCCCCTCGTAGCCAAACGAGATGTCCTTCTCGAGCACGGCCGCGGCCTTCTTGCCGCGCAGCGCCGCCACGAGCTGCTCGTCGGGGAACGGGCGCAGGTAGCGGATGCGCAGGCAGCCTGCCTTGATGCCGCTTTCGCGCAGCTCGTCGACCACGTCGTGGCACAGTCCGGCGATGGTGCCGAGCGTGATGACGACGTACTCCGCGTCGTCTACCCGATACGCCTCGAGCGGGCCGGTGTAGCGGCGCCCGAAGATGCGCGCGAAGTCGTCTTCCACCTCGGGCAGCACGTCGAACACGTTCATCATGTGCACGTGCTCGTTGAACTTGAAGATGTCGTTTGTGGCAGGACCGGCGGTAAACCCGATGCTCACGGGACGCGCGAAGTCGAACTTGTTCGCGGTCTGATACGGCGGCAAGAACGCGTCCGCGAGCTCTTGGGCGGGCACATCGACCGTCTCGTAGGTGTGTGTGAGCGCGAATCCGTCGAGGTTGATCATGAACGGCGTCTGCACGCGCTCGTCTTCGGCGATGCGAAACGCCATGAGCGCGAAGTCGAGCGCCTCCTGCGCGTCCTTCGCATACGACTGGATCCAGCCGTGGTCGAGCAGCCCGATGGAATCGCGCTGATCACCGTAGATGTTCCACGGCAGGGCCGTCGCGCGGTCGGCGTTCATCATGACGACGGGAAAACCGCCGCCCGAGGTGTAGGTGAGCAGTTCGGCCATGTAGAGCAGCCCCTGGCTCGAGGTCGCCGTGAACGCGCGGCAGCCCGTCGCGGACACGCCGAGCGCGGCCGAGAGCGCGGAGTGCTCGGATTCGACGTGGATGAAGTCGGCGTCGAGCGACCCATCGGCGACCATCTCGGAGAGCTTTTCCACGACGACGGTCTGCGGGGTGATGGGATACGCGCTGATGACGTCGGGACGCGCGAGGCGCACACCTTCTGCCAGCGCCTCGTCTCCCGAGAGGAACTTCTTAGTCACGGGGCTCAGCCTCCATATGAAGTGCATCGAAGTGGCACATGCGCACGCAGATGCCGCATCCTTTGCAGAAATCGTAGTCGATCTGGACCTTAGAGCGCTTCTCGCTCGGGTCGAGCGGAGAAATGGCACCGTCGGGGCAGTAGAGGTAGCACTGCTGGCAGCCCGTGCAGGCCTCGAGCGTCACCACTGGGCGCTCGCTGCGCCAGTCCCCGTTGCCGCCGACAAGGTAGCCTGCCTCGTAGGTGGGGACAGACGGACAGGTGTAGAAGTCGAAGTTCTTTTGCTCGCGAATTGTCGGCTTCACTGCTGGCTCCCCTCCCCTTCGCCCGCCGGGCGGTATTCCTGCTGCGGGGCGTTGGAGGCCCCGAAGACGTCGGCGGTCATGATGTCCATGTACTCGGCACCGCCGATGAGGACGTTTTTCTCGTGCGGGCGTGCCTGCCTCTGCGGTGCGCGCGCGACGTGCACGGCGCTTTGCAGCTCGTCAGCGTGCTCGAACACGGCACGTACGAGCTCGATGTTCTTTGCCTGGATGCGCGGCGGCATCGTCTCCTCGATTCCGCGGATGACGTCGTCGGCGGAAAGGTCGCCCAGTTCGAGCGCGAGAAGCGAGAGCAGCGTCGTGTTCACGATCTCGCGGCCGAGGATCTGGCGCGAGAACTCGACGACTTCCTCGTTCACGGCGATGAGCGAGCCGCCTTCCTTGATGGAAAGGCTGCCGAGGTCTGCAAGCAGTGTCTCGTCGAGGCAGACGATATGGTCGGGGTGTGCGACGGCGCTCCGGTCGTTGATGGGAGCGCTGCCGAGCTTGGTGTAGGCGCGGACCGGGGCGCCCCTGCGTTCGGGACCGAACGACGGGAACGCGAGCGAGTAGCGGTTCTCGCCGGTGAGCGCATATGCTGCGCCGAGGAGCTTCGCGGCGCTGAACGCGCCTTGCCCGCCTCGGCCGTACCAGAGTATTTCGCGTAAAGTATTCATAGTGGTGCACATGGTACCGCGAGAAGCGCGCCGCGCACACCCCAGTGCGTCCGCGAATCCTCCCACGTGCACAGGATATGTGGCAGTGCCACGTTTCTCGCGCAGGTGACGTGGGATGTGTGGCAGTGCCACTGTTCTCGCGCAGGAACCGTGGGATGTGTGGCAGTGCCACTGTTCTCGCGTTGCATGAAAAAATCCCCGCCTCGAGGAGACGGGGATTCGCATCAAAAGCTCTGCGCGGTAACGCTATTCAGCGTCAGCGGGAACGACATGCACCTTGCGCTTGTCGCCACGGGTGTACTTGACAACGCCGGGGACCAAAGCGAACAGGGTGTCGTCCTTGCCACGGCCGACGTTCTCGCCGGGGTGGAAGTGGGTGCCACGCTGACGAACAAGAATCTCGCCAGCATTCACGGTCTGGCCAGCAAAACGCTTGCAACCGAGTCGCTGTGCATGAGAGTCGCGCCCGTTGCGGCTAGAACCGAGGCCTTTCTTATGTGCCATATCAACCAGCCTCCCTTTCTACTACGCGTTCTGGATGAGTTCGACAATCTCTGCCTTGCGAGCACCGGAAGGAACCTTGATGCCCTTCTCGGCGGCGAGATCTTTGAGCTGTGCAACGGTCATCTTGGTGAGATCCTCTGCAGGAGCCTCGGCCTTCTCGGCAGGCTTCTCTGCCTTGGGCTCGGCTGCCTTCGGCTCAGCCTTGGGAGCCTGCTCGGCCTTGGGGGCCTGGGGCTTGGGAGCCTCGGCAGTCACGCCGTTGACATCGACGATCGCGATTTTGGTGAGCTGCTGACGATGACCCTTGGTGCGCTTGTAGCCCTTGCGCTTCTTGAACTTGAAGACCAGCTGCTTCTTGCCCTTGTGCTGGTCGATGATCTCTGCCGTGACCTTGACCTTGGCGGCTTCGGCTGCGTCGGCAACAACCTTGTTGCCATCGTTGAGGAGGAGGACCTGCAGGTCGACCTTGTCGCCAGCCTCGCCCTCGAGCTTCTCGACGTCGAGCACGTCGCCCGGCTTAACGGTGTACTGCTTGCCACCGGTTTTCACAATTGCG
>JBJEHP010000321.1:0-5417 GCA_051876145.1 Coriobacteriales bacterium
AACAATGCGGAAACGGCAAGGACGAGACGCCATTTGGGGAGCTGTGCGGCCTGGGTCATGGTTTGCGTGCCTTTCGGTAAGCCCCTCGTCGCGGGGCGGTGTACCGGCCTTTTGTTCGAGCGGTTCAAGGCTCCGCTCTGCCAAAGAAGTGGGGAGCTTCCTGGGGACGGAAGCTCCCCGGTAAAGGAGGGACTACTGTTCGAGCGCGGCGCCGTCGGCTTTGTAGACGACTTTGCCATCGATGAAGGTGTACAGCGGAGTTGCCTTCAGGATTTCCTCGGGCGTCGCCGCGAAGAGGTTGCGGTCCATAATGACCACGTCCGCGAGCTTGCCCGCATGCAGGGTGCCGATGCGCTCCTCGAAGTTCTCGAGGCGTGCTGCGCCGTAGGTGTAACCCTGCAGTGCTTCACCCAGGCTGATGCGCTGCTCGGGGACAAAGCCGCCTTCGGGGTACCCATCCCAGGGCTGCTTTCTCGTGAGCGCGGCGTAGATGCCCTCCATAGGGTTGAGGTTCCAGACGGGGGCATCGGTGCCAAACGCGGGAATGGCATGCGCATCGATAAGCGATTTGACCGGCCACATGTACGGGCGCCATTTCTCGCCGAGCAGCTTGGGATAGCCATCGACGTTGAGCACGGAGTGAATCGGCTGCATCGAGGGGACGACGCCGAGTTTGGCGAAGCGCTCGATGTCTTCTGGGCAGCAGCTCTCGATATGCTCGATCGCGTTGCGTAGGCCCTTGTTGCCCTGCTTTTTCTGTACCTCTTCGAAGACGTCCAATGCCTGCTTAACGGCGGCGTTGCCAATCGCATGCAGGCGGACGCTCCATCCGTGCGCGTCTGCCTCCTCGACCATCTGGTACAGCTCGTCGCGGGGAACTGCCGATTCGCCACAGGTCGAGGGATCATCGGCGTATGGCTCGGTGAGGAAGCCCGTGTGGCCCTCGCAGACGCCGTCGGTGATCATCTTGAGTCCGGCAAAACGCAGATGTTCGGATTGGAGGAGCGGCTCGTACTTCTTCGCGTTTGCCAGTCCAGGCTCAAGCTTGAGGAAGCAGCTCATGCGGATGGGGAGTTTGCCCTTGTCCTCGAGCTCTTTGAAGATACGCAGGTTCTCCTCCTCGGGGACGCCTCCGTATGGCCAGACACTGCCCGTCGCGGTGACGCCGTACGAGAGAGCCTCGTCGATAGTCTGCCCGAGGGCGCGATCCATGTTTGCCGCCATGTTGGCAAGGCCCCAAACGGGATCGTTGACCGGCGGCTCTTTGCCGATGCCCGTGGGAACCCCGTTCTCGTCGCGCACGATGACGCCACCTTCTGGGTCCACGGTGTGCTCGTCATAACCTGCAATCTCGAGTGCCTTGCTGTTCATCCAGCCGATGTGCATGTCCCACGAGGCAAAGTACGCCGGGCGGTCGGGGATGACTTCGTCGAGCATGTAGCGTGTGGGCTCTTCGGTCCACGAATCGTAGTTGAAATCGCAGCCCACGATCCACTTGTTGTCGGGGTGAGTATCTGCAAATTCCTTGATGCGCGCCAGCGTCTCGTCCTTGGAGCTCAGGCCCTCAAGGCTCAGCGTGTAGCTGCCGTCTTTCATGATGCCGTTTTGCAGAAAATGCGTGTGGGCGTCGTTGAAACCGGGAAGGACGAGCTTGTCGCCGCAGTCATAGACAGCGGTATCCGGGCCAATGTAGCGCTCTGCGTCCTCCAAAGAGACCACGTCGAGAATCTCGTTGCCCTTGATTGCAATGGCACCCTCGATGGTGTCGAGTGTCTCTGCGGTGAAGATGGTCGAGCTCTTGATTACCACATCTGCTTGTGTCATGAGAATCGCCTCGATAACGTTGAGTCATTTAAGTTGGGGAGGCCGGCACGGCAGGTGGCCGACCTCCCCCTTGCGTCTGATATGTGCCGCATGCAGCAGACGAACTGCCTTGCGGAGAGCCTAGTTTTCAGCAACCTGCGCGTTCTTCTTGCGCGTTGCGACAAACCAGACAATGGAGATAGCACCCACGATGAACAGCACGATGCCGAAGGTGGGCCACAGTGCGACGGACGTGAGGCCCGTGGCGCCGATCAGGCCGGTCAGCAGGTAGGAGCAACCCGTCGCGGCGAGTCCATCCGAAAGCGCGACGATGGAGGTTGCGGTGCCCGCCTTGCTCGCGGGAACCAGCTCGGTGCAGCGGGTGTAGAAGAAGCAGAAGTAGAAGGGCCAAAAGAAGCCGGCGATTGCGACGCATGCGATGGTCACGGCCGGGTTGGGGAACAGGCCCATAGCGACGAAGCAGATGCCCATCACGAACAGAGCAGGCAGGTAGACGGCATTCTTGAGCTTCTTGTAGACGTTACCGAAGACAAACGAGCCGATAGCGGTGGCGATGGTGCCCACAGAGGCAAGCATGCCGGTGAAGGCCTCGTCACCCACGCCAGAGTCGGTAACGAACAGGGCGATCATGTAGAGCATGACGAAGTAGCAGATCGCGACGAAGAAGACCTGGATGGTAAGCGGGATGAGGGGCTTCCACCAGCCAGCCTCGACCTTCTGTGCGCTCTCAGCTGCTGCCTTGTCCGCATCCGCCTTATCGTTCTTCTTCGCGGGGAAGGCGGGCAGGAAGGCGATGAGCATGATGAGCACGGGAATCGAGATCACGTACGTGTAGAACGCGTCTTGCCAAGCGGTGACTGCCAGCACGCCTGCGACAGCTGCCATGATTGCACCGATGATGGACATCGCGGAGTTGTACCAGCCGACGAACTTGCCATGCTCGTCCTCATCGGTGAAGAGGTCGGCGAGGATGGCGAGCGCTGCGGTGTTGGTGATGCCCCAGCCGATGCCCGTCGCGCACAGGCGCAGGGCGACGAAGTAGTAGATGTTCTCGATGGCTGCGCCAAAGACCGCGCTCACGGTAAAGATCGCGAAGCCGACGACCATGACCCACTTCTTGTCGACACGGTCGCACAACACTCCGGCGAGTAAGCCGAACGGGAGGCCCACAAGGGCGGGGCCCGTGATGCCGAGGTTGATCAGCCATTCGGGCGAACCGGCAAATACTTCATAGAGGTTCGCGACGATTGGGTTGATAACCAAGTCACCCAACGTGCACATTGAAGACAGGAACAAGGCCGCCAGTGCAAGGAACAGTCTCCCCTTGCCAATTCCCTTTGCGTCGGTCATACAAAACCCTCCTTTTCCAGTGCCGGGCTCCTTACCCGGCGTGATGGATTGCTGGTTTTGCACGCTAGTTTGCTTGCGGGAATCGCGCCCCTCTCGGGCCTTATGGTTGTGATATGGTTTCCAGGCGAGCTTGGGTAAAATGCCCGTTTTCCCACTGGGAAAAGATTGCAAAGTAACCCATAAGCTCTTTATGGCCTACGCGGTTTACCTGGTGTTTTGTGGACCATAAGCCCTGCTTTCAGATTGTCAGCATCTGGTCGCGTCAAAAGGAGCGTTGCGTGTCCACCGCCTCTGATTATTACAACCCGGTCGTGCCGCCCGTCTACATTGGCGTCTCGTTCCTGCTGAGCTGGGTGTACCTGCTGTTCTACGCACGCTCTGCGGGAATCGAGGCGGCAGCTCCTATCTCGCTTATGAGCTTTGGCTACACGTTGAGCGCCGTCCTCATGGCGGTGACTCTTCTGGCAGTGGCGTTTCTGGTAAAGAAGCGCGTCCGGTTTCTGACGAGCGTTTCCGTCAAGCTGTTCGCGGGCATCGCGCTGCCCGTTGGAACGGCAGTTCTCGTGGCAGGCGGGTTTCTGCAGATGTCGCTACTGCTCGCATGTGGCGGCGTTCTCACGGGACTGGCATCGGGGATCCAGACGCTGCAGTGGGTTGTTGCCTACAAACGCGTAGGCCTGAACACCGCAATCTCGAGCTTCCCGCTGCTTCTGGCGGTGAGCGTGGGGACCTGCATGACGCTCATGTACTTGCCCGGTATTGTGCTGGTGCTTGCGACAATCGTGTTGCCGATTGTTTCCGAGTCCATGTTCCATGCGGTCAGAAACAACATCATGCCCGAATACTCGCTTGATCCTGGCCCGCGCGACATGCCGCTCAACTTCATCTTGCTCCTCGCGCCAATTGCCGTGTACGCGCTTTGCTCGGGGTTCCTCGACTTCTTCTCGGGGTACGGGCCGTACACGTTCGTGTTCTACGCGTGCATCTCGTTCATCCCGCTCGTAATTGCGGGTGTGTACTCGTATCTGGTTGAAAGAAGGCGTTTTCTCTCGGTCTTTGTCGTTCCGGCGTGCTTCTTGATTGTGGTGTTCGTCCCGTTTCTGACGCTGATGAACGTCACGCCACTTGCGCAGTTCATCTCGATTGGCGAGCTTGGCGTGGAAATCTTGCTGTTCATCGTCTCGGTTGGCTTTGCCACCTATTTCTCCATCGATTCGCTCAAGACGTATGCATTGGCGCGCATGCTCAACTTTGCGATGAACACGGCGGGATGGTACGCGGCGCAGGGAATCTCGAGCAACTTCAAAGGGCTCTTCGACGCGCAAGCGGCTCTTCTCGTGGGGTTTCTCGCGGTCGAGGTTGCGTCGGTTGGCTTGACCGTCGCCATCGTGAAGGCGCGGAAGAGCACGCTTGCCGACGAGGACGAGGAAGGCACGGCAGAGGGTGCGGCTGCGACGGCAGCGACCGATGTGGCTGGCACCGAGCAGCCGGAAGCCATGCAGGAAGACGGGGCGGAGGCGTTCGATCGTTGCTGCGGCGAGATTGCCGAGGAATTCGATCTTTCAAGGCGCGAAGTCGATGTGCTGAAGTTACTGGCACAGGGCAATTCCTCGCAGCACATCCAAGAGGCGCTGTTCATTGCTGCGGGCACGGTCAACTACCACACGCGCAACATCTACGCGAAACTCGGCGTGCATTCCAAACAAGAAGTCATCGACCTTGTGCGGGAGCGCATGGAGGAGAGGTAAAGCGCAGGCACGCACCTGTCCCCAAATGCGCGAAAGTTGTGGCAGTGCCACGTATCCGGCGCGGCTTCTCCCGGTTCCTGAAATTCACCTGAAGTGGCCCCTCGGAATCTGTCGGCTTGCGCTTTCGGGCAGTAGAATCTCGCACAAGGTGCTTTGCCGCGCTCGGGCAGCTCTCTATCTAAGGAGGTTGCCCATGGACACTCAGACGGTAATTGCGACATGCGAGGTTCTTCTGGTCGTCATCGGAATCATCGGGCGCGTTCTGGTGAGGAGGGAGTGAGTCGAACGGTTCGTTTCTTGAAAAATAGATAGCCCCGCTGCTCTTCCTAGGGGTCAGCGGGACTAAAACAAGAACGAGGCTGCCCGAGTAAGCGGGGCACCGTTCGAGTCCAGTATAGCATGCGACGCCGCAATCGGCCCTCCGCTTCCACTCAATCTCTCAATGCACGAAAACGGTGGCAGTGCCACATATCCGGCGCGAGTTGCGCGAAAACG
>JBJEHP010000322.1:0-5335 GCA_051876145.1 Coriobacteriales bacterium
GAAGGACGTCGCCTCGGTCATGCAGCCGCAGGTCATGGAGGCACTGGTGCCCTTCGCGCTCGACGCCAAGGACATCGTCCCCATCAGCGTCCCGACGCCGACCTCCGCAGATACCCTCAAACGCGGCAAGCCCTACAGCTTCAAGGTGAGCTTCACCCCCAAGCCCGACGTCGAGCTGAGCTCGTACGACCCGGTAGAGATCACGGTCCCCAAGTTCGAGTACGACCAGTCGGAAATCGGCAGGCGCCTCACGCAGATAACGCACACGTATCCCGACTTCGTCACCGACGACCCGCGTCCCGTCGCCAAGGGCGACAGCTGTCTGATCGCGCTCAAGGCCACCCACAACGGCGAGGAGGTCAAGAACCTCACGACGGATGCGCGCGTGCTCACGACGGGCGAAGGCTACATGCCCGAAGACTTCGAGCGCAACATCTACGGGATGAACGTCGGCGACACGAAGAGCTTCAGCTTCGAAGCCCCCTCGTGGGACGATGAGGGCAACACCATCACCGAGACCTACGAGTGCACGGTCACCATCAAGGAAATCAAGAAGGTCGTCTATCCCGAGCTCACCGACGAGTGGATCTCCACGCACATGCCCATGTACGATTCCGTCGAAGCGCTCAAGAAAGAGGTCAGGGCATCCGTTGAGGGCACTGCCCGCCACGAGTACGACATGCAGGTGATGGGCGTCGCCCAGACGGCGCTTGCCGAGCGCGTGGTCGGCAAGATTCCCGACGAGGCCTACGAGGAAACCGCCCGCTCCATCGACCAGACGCTGCGCGCGCAGCTGGCCCAGCAGGGGCAGGACTACGATGAGTTCGTCAAGCAGCAGGGCGGCGAGCAGGCGTTCAATATCGGCCTGATGATGCAGGCGCGTCAGACGTTACGCTGCGACTACGCGCTCGATGCCGTGTTCAACCACATGGGGCTCGCACTGACCGACGACGACATTCAGAACGCCTGCGCGGAGCTCAACCCGCAAAACCCGTGGGCTGTCCGCCAGAACATGGAACAATCCGGCCGCGGCTTCGCGCTCAGGGACGTCGCGCGTCGCTACGCTGCCTCGAAGTACGTCGTCGAGCACGCGAAGATCACCTACGCCGATCAGAAAGACGGCGAATAAGACACAGTGTCTGCTTCCAAGACCAGAAAGACCGTCTAGATGGACGTCTTTCTTCACGCCGCCTCGCAGATGGCGATACTGTTCATCTTGCTGATTGTGGGCATGGTGGCGCGTCGGCTCCGCCTCATGAACGACCGATTCGACACCATGCTCTCTCAGCTCGTCATGAAGGTCGCCCTGCCCGCGATGATCTTGAGCTCGGTGCTCACGAACGAGAACCTGCCCGATGCGCAGACAATCTGGCTGCTCATCGGGTGCTCGGTCGTCGCCTACACGATCATCATCCTCATCGCCGAGCTGGTGCCGCGCCTGTACCGCGGCAAGTCGGCTGTCAGCAAGGGCACCCACTCCTTCATCATCGCCTTCGGCAATGTGGGCTTCATCGGCTTTCCCGTGCTGAGCGCGATATTCGGCCCCTCTGCGGTGTTCTACGGTGCCGTCTACAACATCCCCTACAATATCGCCCTGTTCTCGATCGGCGAGGCGATGGTCAAGCGGCAAGAAAGCGCCGAGAGGCCGCATATCGGCATGCGCGAGCGCACGAAGGCAGTTGCCCGCAGCCTCGCGAACCCCTGCATGGTCGCCTGCGTGCTCTCCATCGTGCTCGCCCTCGCGAAGGTCACAGACGTCGGCGGCATCATCGGCAGTTCGTGCAGCTACCTGGGACAGCTGACCGTGCCCGCCTCGATGCTCATCATCGGCTCGTCGCTTGCCAAAATGTCGCTGAAGTCGATGGTGAGCCATCTGACTCCCTATATCTCGGCGTTGTTCAGGCTGCTCGTGGTGCCGTTGGTCGTCTTTACCATATTCAGGTTCTTCATTGGCGATGCCTTGGTTCTGGGGGTGCTCACCGTGAGCTCTGCCATGCCGGTCGCCTCCGTCGGAACCATGATGTGCCTCGTTCACGGGGGAGATGTCGACACTATGATGCGCGGAACGTTTCTCACGACCGTGCTCTCGCTTCTGACGATTCCCCTCATCTCGCTGCTTGTTGTCTAATTTTTTTCATCCCCACGCACTTGGCAAGGCATCCCCAACAACAAGCTGACGTGCTGTTTTGCAATGGGGATAGCGGCGTGCTGTTGGGTTCCCGACAGCTACCCAACAAAACTGACGGTATTCGTGCTTTACCTGCGGAAACTTCCAAATTAAAATATGAAATTGGGAGAAGTATGTAGGAAGGAGGCCGTCATGCAACGTAAATTGAACAGTAAAAGACTACTTCTCGTGATTTGCGCTGTGGCGGTTGCGGCGTTCGTCGTCGGGATTGTGGGATGCGCCCCCAAGGCAAACCCCGGCAACCCTACGCCGCAAGCTACTAAGGCCGAGGTGACACCCGAACCCGATAAGTACGGTGTCGTCGAAGCCGACCAATGGAAGGATATCTACCCCCATCAGTATGCTTCCTATCTGGAAAACGCGGACAACACTCCGCCCTGGGATGAGTACAAAGATTCGGAGGACACCACTTCTAAACTGCCCGAAGGCTATCAGCCAACGGATTCGCACAAGGCCAACTACCTCGAGCTCTACCCCGAGATCAAGACCCTCGGCAAGGGCTACGGGTACGCCAAGTACTACACCGAGCCTGCAGGACACGTGTACTCCCTGTGGACTGTGACGCACAACGGCCGTGTCAACGACAAGACCAAAGCTGGATGCATCGCCTGCAAGACCCCTCAGTTCTCGAACTTGGTTGACGAGCAAGGCGACGGGATCTTCCAGGAGAACTTCAAGCAAATGGTCTCCCAGTTCACCGAGAACATCTCGTGCGCTTCGTGCCACGAGAACGACCCGACCACCCTGGCTGTGGACCGCAAGGACTGGCGTCGCGTCATGGCCAACGACACCACCGCCTCGATGGAAGGCCAGGTGTGCGGCCAGTGCCATTGCGACTACTCGATGGACCCGGTTACCGGTGTTCCGACGAGCCCGTATGACAACGGCCGTGCCTCCATGGTCCCCGAAAAGGCTCTGCAGTGGTACGACGACCACAACTA
This sequence comes from Coriobacteriales bacterium, assembly GCA_051876145.1. Lineage (GTDB taxonomy): Bacteria > Actinomycetota > Coriobacteriia > Coriobacteriales > QAMH01 > CACZQA01. The sequence continues at coordinate 3,130 of JBJEHP010000322.1, forward strand.
CGCCGACTGGACCTACGAGTCCACCGGTGCGAAGATGATCGCCGTCCGCCATGCCGAGTACGAGTTCTGCTACGGTGGCGAGGGCAATCACATGACCAACCTCGGTTACGACTGCAACGACTGCCATATGGCCGCCAAGTACGCCTCCGACGGTACGGCGTACACCGACCACCATTGGATCAGCCCGCTCGACAACCAGGACCTGATCGACCGTGATTGCAGCAAGTGCCACAAGGACATCAAGGCCGAGGTCAAGGCTTGGCAAGACGACATCGATGGCCGCACGCACCAGATTGGCCTGCGTGCCGAGCAGTTCATCAAGAACTTCGAGGCTGCTATCCAGGCCAACTCCATCAACGACAGCCAGAAGGCACAGCTCCAGAAGATCCAGCGCGATGCGTGCTACTACTGGAACCTCGCAGCTGCCGAGAACAGCGAAGGCGCTCATAACCCGACGCTGTACACTCACATTCTGGATAATGCCGAGAACCTTCTCAATGAGGGCGACGGAATCCTCGGTACGTCTTCGGTAATCTCCTAGTAGCTTCTTTAGATAGCAGAAAGGAGCGACGAAGATGAAAGAAGAACAGAAAGTCGAGGCCATGAACAGCGCGCCCGATTCTGCCGAAGCGGCAACTCCCACCGCGAAGGGCAAGAAGAGGCGCAAGAAGATGAGCCGGAAGAAGTTCTGGTCCATCATTGGCATCGTCGTTGTCGTGCTGGTCATCGCGGGCGCAGGCATGTGGAAATGGCACGAGGAGCCGAGCTTCTGCTCGACGTTCTGCCACATCGAGGCCGACTATGTCGCCAACTACTCGCAAGAGCAGGGTGTGCAGGGCACCGACAAGTACGGTAACCCCGTGTCCAACACCAACGCCATGATGTCCGTGCTGCACCGCAGCAACGATACGACTGCCAAGTCGGAGATCAAATGCGTCGACTGCCACGTTCCCAACATGGAAGAACTGGCACACGATGGCGTGAACTTCGTTTCTGGCAACTATTATCTCCCGCGTACCGAGCGCGATGGCGCAGCGCTCATGAAGTGGGATGGCAAGGAATCCTCTCAGCTTTGCGCGAACGAGAACTGCCACAGCTACCTGCTCGGTGCCGATGGCAAGGTCGACCGCAAGAAGCTCGAGAAGACGACTGCCGACATGGAGTTCAACCCGCACGACACGCATCATGCCAACCTGGAGATGCAGTGCACGACGTGCCACAAGGGCCATCGCGCCTCCGTGGTCGCCTGCACCGGCTGCCATGAGCATGAGAACGTGGAAGTGCCCGACGGTTGGCTTACCTACCAGCAGAGCCAGGACTTGATGGCAAAGTCCTTCGGCAACAAGTAAGCCGATTGTCACCCTGTAATTCGCGCTTTTTCCGAATTTGATGGGGATTGGTTCGAAGCGCGCGTTACAGGTTCAAGTAGAATGGTCCCGCAGGGTTTGCCCTGTGGGACCATTTTGCTGTATAAAGTACTATTCTCGCCGCTGGTTCATCAAAAGGGGAGCACCGTGAGTAAGAGCAAGAAGAGCCGCTACATCGTCGTGGCGGGTATCATCGTCATCGTCGTCATTTTGGCCATCGCCTTTGTGAGCGCCGGCACTACGAACAAGGTCATGAGCGTCGCCGAGGCTGCGCAGCCTGCTGCAGCCGGGCAGAAGGTGGAGGTGACCGGAAACGTCGTCGACGATTCCTATTCCATCAAGGGCGACACGCTCACGTTCAGCATCTATGACACGAACGACCCCGAGGCAACGCTCAAGGTGGTCTACGACAAGGGCGTTGCGGCCACGTTCGGCAATGGCGTCACCGCCATCTGCAAGGGCACCATCGGAAGCGACGGCATCCTGCAGTGCAACGACCTCGTGACGAAGTGCCCCTCCAAGTACGAGACGGCAACGGACGCGCTCAGCGTCTCGAAGCTCCTCGGTTACGGAGAACAGATCTACGACAAGCCCGTCAAAGTACAGGGCATCCTCAAGCCGCAGTCACTCGCCGACGTCTCTGCAGACATTCGGTTTATCCTCGTCGACACCGATGACGGCACGGAGATGCCCGTCTCGTATGCGAGCGCCATCCCGACGACCGTCAAGGATTCCTCCGAGCTGGTCTTGACCGGATCGCTCCAGAACAGCGGCGTGTTCGCCGCAACCGACCTGGCCGAAGCAAAGGGAAAGTAGAAACATCGCTATGGTAATGATCG
>JBJEHP010000323.1:0-5297 GCA_051876145.1 Coriobacteriales bacterium
ACCTCAAGGCCGCCGAGAAGGCAGCTGCCGAGAAGGCCGCCGCTGAGAAGGCTGCAGCTGAGGCTGCCGCCAAGGCCGCTGAGGAAGCCGCCGAGGAAGAATAAGCATGACGCAGGCTCAAGAAGATGTAGTGGGGCTCGTTCGCACGCTCGTCGAGCAGCTCGTCGACACTCCCGAATCCGTCGAGGTAACGGGACGCGAGTCCGACAACGGCGACCTCTACGTCGAGATCGACGTCGAGGAAGACGAGGTCGGAAAGGTGATCGGCCGCCAGGGCCGCATCATCAAGTCCATCCGGACGCTCGCCCGCGCGGCGGCGTCGCAAGACGGGTTCCGCGTCGAGGTCGAGCTCGCCGAATAGGCGCAACCGACGTGTCGCATCTTTCTTACGAACTTGTTGCCCGCATCTCCAAGATGCGGGGTCTGGCAGGGGAGGTCACGGCAACATGTGCCCGTGACCTTCCCTTCTGCTTGCATGAGGGGCTCGACGTCTTCGTCGTGCCCCCCTTGTTGTATGGGCCGCGCCGCCTGACCATCTCGTCGGTGCGTCGCCTCGACGATTCCAACGTCGCGCTCGGGTTCGAGCAGGTGCCCGATGCGGATGCCGCATCCGAGCTTTCCGGGCACTGGCTGCTCGCCGCCGAAGACGACCTCGAGTTCGAGGAATCTTTCGACGAGCAGTGGGCAATCGGTTTCGAGGTGGTCGACGAGCGCTACGGTAGTCTCGGCACCGTCTCCGAGATCATCCAGACGCCTGCAAACGATGTGTGGGTCGTCACCGGGCCGTACGGCGAGGTCCTCGTTCCCGTCATCGACGAGACGATCGTCTCTTTGCCGGAGTCAGAAGACGATCCCATCACCACCAAGATCATGGACGGGCTGATCGACGCATGAGAATCGAGACGCTCTCCGTTTTTCCCGACATGTTCGAAGGGCCCATGTCGCTTTCCATCATCGGGCGGGCGCGCAGGAAGGGCATCCTCGACTTCGAGGCATACGACCTGCGCGATTGGACCCACGACAGGCACCGCAGCACCGACGACGAGCCCTATGGCGGTGGCCAGGGGCTGCTCATGACCTGCCCGCCCGTCTTCGAGGCGCTCGACGAGCTGTGCTCGGAAGGCCCCAAGCCCACGGTCATCTTCTTCACGCCGACCGGCGAGCCCTTCTCCCAGAAGCTCGCGCAGGAGCTCTCGCACCACGAGCGCCTGCTCATGGTGTGCGGCAGGTACGAGGGCTTCGACGAACGCGTCATGACGCTGGCGGATCGCTGCATCAGCCTGGGGGACTACGTCCTCACGGGTGGCGAGCTTCCCGCCATGGTCGTGGCCGATGCCGTGACGCGGCTGTTGCCCGGCGCGCTCGGAGACGAGAACAGCGCGGTCGAGGAGTCCTTCTCAGACTCCGGGCTGCTGGAGTTCCCGCAGTACACGCGCCCGGCGAGCTACCGGGGCCTCGACGTCCCCGAGGTGCTCTTGTCCGGAAACCACGCCGCCGTCGACGCCTGGCGTCGCAAGGCGGCCATCGAGAAGACCGCGCGGCTGCGTCCCGACCTGATCGAGTCCGCCGACCTGACAGACGACGAGCGCGCCTTCGCCCGCGATATTGCTGCAGATAGCCACGCGCGAAGCACCGGCGACGCGCTATCATAGTCAAATTACGTTATCGCCGACTAGCGAGGAACAGATTGCCAGATATCGAGAACACAGATGAACGCCTTTCGAGCACGAGCGGCTCTTCGGTCTTCAAGACCCTCATCGAGCTCATCGTCATCGTCGCGGTCGCCCTGGGCCTCGCGTACCTGGTCACGCACTACGTCGCGCAGCCGTACGAGATCCCGTCCGGCTCGATGGAAGACACCATCCAGATCAACGACCGCGTGCTCTCCGAGAAGCTGACGTACTACACCGCAAGTCCCAAGCAAGGCGATATCGTCACGTTCATCGATACCGAGAACCCGACCCGGACCCTCATCAAGCGCGTCATCGCCACCGGCGGCCAGACCGTCGACCTGCGCGGGGGCGTCGTGTACGTGAACGGTATCGCGCTTCAGGAGCCGTACACGGAAGGCAAGCCGAGCTACGAGCTCGACGGGAACTTCACCTACCCCTATACCGTCCCGGAAGGCTATATCTGGGTGATGGGGGACAACCGCACGAATTCCAGCGACAGCCGCCACTTCGGGGCGGTTCCCGTTTCGAATGTCACCGGCCACGCGTTCATGCGCTACTGGCCGTTGAACAGCATTGGGTTACTAGAGTAGGCACGAAAGAGGCAGATAGGATAGATAATGCTGACGTTTCAAGACATTATTCTCACCCTGCAAGACTACTGGGCCAAACAGGGCTGCGTGATCTTGCAACCATACGACTCTGAGGTCGGCGCGGGCACCTACCACACCGCGACTGCCCTTCGGTCCCTGGGCCCGAGCGACTGGCGCACTGCCTACGTCCAGCCGTGCCGCCGTCCCGCCGACGGCCGCTACGGCGCGAACCCCAACCGCATGCAGCACTACTACCAGTTCCAGGTCATCATGAAGCCGTCCCCGGACAACATCCAGGAGCTCTACCTAGAGTCGCTGCGCACCATCGGCATCGAGCCTGAGAAGCACGACATCCGCTTCGTCGAAGACGACTGGGAAAGCCCGACGCTCGGCGCGTGGGGCCTTGGCTGGGAAGTCTGGCTCAACGGCATGGAGGTCACGCAGTTCACGTACTTCCAGCAGGTCGGCGGCATCGAGTGCGATCCGGTGCCAGCAGAGGTCACCTACGGCCTCGAGCGCCTCGCCATGTACATCCAGGGCGTCGACTCGGTCTACGACCTCGTCTGGTCGGAGTCTCCCGACGGGTCCAAGTTCACCTACGGCGACGTCTTCTACGAAAACGAGCGCGAGCAGAGCGCCTACAACTTCGAGTTCGCCGACACCGACATGCTCTTCAAGCGCTTCGACGCGTGCGAGCGCGAATGCAACAGGCTCATCGGGCTCGGCTTGCCGCTGCCCGCCTACGACTGCGTCATGAAGTGCAGCCACGCGTTCAACCTGCTCGATGCCCGCGGCGCCATCTCGGCGACGGAGCGCCAGCACTACATCCTGCGCGTGCGCACCGTCACCAAGGCGTGCTGCGAGTCCTATCTGGAGCACGTCGTGGAGAAGGGCGGAGCCTACATCGAGTCGCAGGACGGCCCGCGTCCCGCAGACGATACGCGTGACGAGAAGGGGGTCTCCCATGAATAGGCAGAAGCTCATCTTCGAGATCGGCACGGAGGAGATCCCGTCCGGCCCGCTCTACGACGCCACGAAAAAGCTCGTCTCCCAGACCGAAGCCGCGCTCGACGAGGCGCGCATCGCCCATGGCGGCGTGAAGACCTGCTCGACCCCGCGCCGCATCATCATCGCGGTCGAAGACGTCGCCGACACGACCGAGGCGCTCACGCAGCGCTCGAAGGGCCCGGCGGCAAAGATCGCCTTCGATGCGGACGGCAACCCGACGAAGGCCGCCGAGGGCTTTGCCCGCGGCAAGGGCCTGACGGCTGCCGACCTCATCCGCGAGACCGACGAGAAGGGCGTCGAGTACGTCTACGCCATCGTCGAGAAGCCCGCCGTGCCGACGCTCGAGCTGCTTCCCGACATCCTGGCCGGCCTCATCGCCGGCATCGCATGGCCGCGCTCCCAGCGCTGGGGCCGCGGGCACGTCACGTTCTCGCGTCCGATCAGGTGGCTTCTCGCGCTGCTCGGCGAGACGGTCGTCCCCGTCGAATATGCCGGTCTCACGGCCGGGCGCACGACGCGCGGGCACAGGCTCATGGCCAACCGCGAGTTCGAGATCGCGAGCGCCGAGACCTTCTTCGACGCGTTCAAGGAGATGAAGGTCGTTCCCTCCGCCAAGAAGCGCGCAGAGATCATCCGCAGCCAGATTAACGCCGTCGAGTCCGAGACCGGCCTCAAGGCAGATACCCCCAAGAAGACCTTCGACGAGGTCGTGAACCTCGTCGAGTACCCGACTGTGCTCGTCGGCCACTTCGACGAGCGCTTCTTGGACGTCCCGCCCGAGATCATCACCGACGCCATGCTCGAGCACCAGCGCTACTTCCCGATGTACCAGCCCGATGGCACGCTCGACAACGCGTTCATCATCGTGAGCAACGGAGACCCGCAGTACTCCGACACGATCTGCGAGGGCAACGAGCGCGTCGTCCGCGCCCGTCTGGACGATGCCGCGTTCTTCGTGGCAGAAGACCTCCGCAAGCCGCTCGAGGCATACGTCGACGGGCTCGATTCCGTCGTCTTCCAGGAAAAACTCGGCACCGTGCGCGACAAGACCATGCGCATCGTCGAAAACGCCAAGGCCATCTGCCTCGACGCGAGGATCGACGGCCAGCAGCGCGAGGATGCGCTGCGCTGCGCGTACCTGTGCAAGGCCGACCTCATCACGAGCGCCGTCGTCGAGTTCACCGTGCTGCAGGGCATCATGGGCGGCCACTACGCCAAGGCGGCGGGGGAGACTTCCGACGTCGCGCTCGGCATCACCGACCACTACCGTCCGCGCTTCGCGGGCGACGAGCTTCCCCGCAACCTCGCGGGCAAGGTCACGGCGCTCGCCGACAAGATGGACACCATCTGCGGCATCTTCGCGATCGGCCAGGGCCCGACGGGCTCTTCCGACCCGTTCGCGCTGCGCCGTGCCGCCATCGGCATCATCAACATCCTGCTCTCCGGCGTCGAGGTCTCGCTCGAGACCCTCATCAAGGCCGCGCTCGACAACTACAAAAACGTCGTCGAGTTCGACTACGCCGAGGTGCGAAAGACGGTGCGCGACTTCTTCGTCACGCGCCTCGACGTCATCGCACGCGACAAGGGGCTTGCGCCCGACTGCATCGCCGCGGTGACGTCGGTCGGCATGTTCGAGCCCGTCGAGACGATCGCGCGCATCGAGGCGCTCGTCCAGGCGCGCACGAACGAGCCCGAGACCTTCGACAACCTGGCAACCGCCTACACGCGCGCGGCAAACCTCGGCGATCCCGCGCTCGGCTGCGACGTCGACGAGTCGCTTCTGGGCGATTCGGAGCGTGCGCTGCTCGACGCAGTCAAGAACGCTTCTGCCGAGGTCGCGTCCGCACTTGCGGCCAACAACCACGCCGGCGCCGTCGAGGCCCTGGCAGCGCTGCGCGAGCCCATCGACACGTTCTTCAACGACGTGTTGGTCATGGATAAAGACGAGGCGCTCAAGAACAACCGCCTGCGCCTGCTCAACCAGTTCGTCTCCGTCTTCGGCAACGTCGCGGATATCGGAAAGCTC